>JBGSHH010000344.1:0-10892 GCA_041752355.1 Pirellulaceae bacterium
GAAATCGGTGATCTGCGACGCCTCGTCCCCTTCAAATGCGTCGCCATGATCGTCTTCGCTGTGATGTTCCGCATGCACATCCTCGCGCATTTGGCCTGCATGTTCGCGGAAGTAATAGGTCGAAGACGTGGTCAGTTCCATTTCCGCCCGCGGCAATTCCATTAAGAACGAACTGGGGATCGGCATCAATTCTCGTCCGCGATAGTTGCGCCGTTCGACGTAACTCAGTTGCAGCGATTCTTCCGCCCGCGTGATGCCCACGAAGAGCAACCGCCGTTCTTCTTCGAGCTTATCCGCTTCGTTCAAACTCCGTTCGTGCGGTATCAGTCCTTCCTCGAGTGCCACGATGAACACCACGGGAAACTCCAAGCCTTTGGCGGCGTGCAACGTCATGAGCGTGACGGTGTCGTTTTCGGCTTCAAAGGCGTCGGTGTCGCTGGCGAGGGACGATTGTTCGAGGAAATCTTGCAGATGGCCATTGCCGGGATGCATGGCGTCGAACTCGCGGGCGGCGGTGAGGAGTTCCTCGATATTCGCCAGACGTTCGAGATCCTCTTCCGCTTCCGAGGTTTCGAGCAACTCGCGGTAGCCTGTCTCGGTCAGCACGTTTTCCAAAACCTCTTCGACCGTGGCGGTGGCTTTCTCGCCGAGACGATCGACCAACGCGACAAACTTGGCGACTGAGACGGCCGACTTCTTCGCCAGTGCGCCAATCAGGCCGCTTTGGCGGGCAGCGTCGAGCATCGTGAGGCCATGATGGAACGAGAATTCCCGCAGCTTGTCGATCGTGCTTTTGCCAATGCCGCGCGTCGGCACGTTGATGATCCGCGCGAGCGCTTGATTGTCGCTGGGATTGTTGATGAGCCGCAAATAGGCCAGTACATCCTTGATCTCTTTGCGTTGATAAAACTCCAGACCGTTGACGATCTGATACGGCACCCCTTGTTCGCGTAAGGCATGTTCCAAAGAACGCGACAACGCATTCACTCGATAGAACACGGCGAAGTCGCTGGGGCGACGTTGCTTGGTTTGCATCTCCTCGGCAATCCGCGCGGCGATGCTGCCGGCCTCCTCGCGCTGCGTGGCATAGGTGGCCAATCGCACCGGCGCGCCTTCGGGATTATCGGTATAGAGGTCTTTGGGTTTGCGGCGCACATTGTGCGTGATCAAGGCGTCGGCGACGCGCAAAATCGCCTTGGAACTGCGATAGTTCTTTTCCAATCGCACTGTCTTCACGCGCGGGAAGTCGCGCTCGAAATCCAAAATATTGTTTAGATTCGCCCCCCGCCAGCCATAAATCGATTGATCGGGGTCGCCCGTCACCGCCAGATTCGGATGATCGATGGAGAGCGCGCGGACGATGGCATACTGCGCGAGATTGGTGTCTTGATACTCATCGACCATGATGAATTTAAAGCGATCGTCCAGATCAGCGCGAATCACTGGATTCTGTTTCAAAAGCGTGGCGACGTGCAGCAAGAGATCGTCGAAATCGACGGCGTTGGAGTCCAACAGCATCTGCTGATACTTGGGATAAACCCGCGATACGATCGCTCCCAGCGGGCTGCCGGGTCGCGCCACGTAATCTTCCGGCAGAATGAGATTATTCTTCGCCCAACTGATCGCCGAAGCGATGCCGTCAGGCGAGACGTGCGTCATTTGCAGATCGACTTCCGCGATCGCTTGCTTCATGACCTTGCCGGAGTCGTCCATGTCATAGATGGAAAAATTCTCCTTCAGCCCCACCATCAAGGCGTTCTCGCGGAGGGTGCGCGAGCAGAATCGGTGAAAGGTCCCCATCCACACCCGCTCGCGGGGGGCCAGCTTTTCCAGTCGCGACCGCATCTCGTCGGCGGCTTTGTTCGTGAACGTCAGGGCCAGTACGCTATACGCGGAAACGCCATGTCGCAGCAAATTGGCGATGCGATGGGTCACGACGCGGGTTTTTCCGCTCCCTGGCCCCGCCAAAATCAACAGCGGCCCCTCGATATGTTCCACCGCCGCGCGTTGCGCCGGCGTCAGGTTGGCAAGCAAATCATCATTCATGCCTGCATTTTATCGTGACGCCTCCGGAACGGGAACAGGCGTTCAGTGAAGGCACCGTTTCACGTTCGTAGGACGCGCCCCCGCCAGGTCACGATAGCATTGCTAGCAACTGTATCCGACTTTCGCCAAATTTTGCGCGGAATTCCGACTGTAAATGATTCTCAAAAGGACGGGAGAAGTTTATATTACCGACGGTGAAGGCAAGGAGGGCTTGCCGAATTCGCCGATGGCTTTTTATTTGGGAGGGAACCCATGTCGACTCGCATTCGCCTTAGCGCCGCCGAGGAAGCCAGCCGCAGCCTGCAAAGCCGCTTGGAAATGAGCACTGCCGAAATCGGCCTGACGGTTCGGACGACCAACTGTTTGGAAGAGCGCGGCATCTTTACTGTTCGCGATCTGCTGCATTGCACGCGCGACGATTTGCTGTCCATTTCCAACTTCGGCGAAAAGACGCTCGAAGAAGTTTACAAGTCGTTGGAAACGATCGGCTTCGACCGCACGCCGCGCCGCGCCGCAAAATAAATCGTCGCCAACAGCGATAATTGACGCCTATGCGGGTGGGGGATAAGCTACATGCTTACCCCTTCCTTCAGGCGTCGTACGCATGTCGCAACCACCACCGATCTATCGGGACGAGCAACCGTTTCGCAAGCCTCAACCGCTTGGCGGTACTGTCTACACAGGCCAGCCGAATTATCGCCCTCCAGGCGCCAGCAACCCGGCAGCAATCATCGCCAAGGTGCTGGGCGTGCTGTTCTTGGTGATGATTCTGGTCGTGGGACTGCTTGGATTCGCCGGCTACATGGTGTTCAGCGTCGTCCGCGAGAAAACGCTCGAGGCAAATGAACGTCAGGCCCAGGTGAAGCGGGAAATCGGGCAGGAAGTGGTCGAGCAGCGGCGGCGGATCGAAGCGGAGATGGCTGCTCAGCATCGTAAAATCGCCGAAGATCGAGCGCGGGCACTCGCGGAACGACCAATCCCAGTCGTCGCGCCTTCGACCAACTCCGGCCGCCCTATTGCCGTGCCAACAAATCCCACGCCATCGAATCCGGCGCCAGGACAGTTTTCCAGCGATGTGCAAAAGACCATCGACGCGATGAACGCACGCATGGAGGCGAACCGCGCTCGCAGTCAGCGAATACTCGACGACGCGCGCGCCAATACGCCTCTCGGCGATCCCTCGCCCAACTCGGGGCGCAGCCCCGCGACTCCCCCGTTCGCATATCCTCCGCCCCTCACCCGGCCAGATCAATTCACCCCGCCAAGTCCGTCCACCTACGACGCGCAAAAACTAGTGGACGAGATGAACGCGCGAGCGAAAGCTAACCGCGATCGCAGTCAGAAAATCATGGACGATATGCGCGCCGATTCGGACCGACGCCTGGAAGAATTGCGTCAGCGGCGGCAGGAAATGCGCAATCGAATTGAAAAGTCCTTTGAAGACCGCCCTGGACTGCAAGGCTTCCCTCCGCTGCCAAGGTAGTTCGCAGTCGGATGTTTTCCCAGGCGAGTTTCGCATGTCGAACATTTCGGATGGTATCCCGGCAAGTCTGTCGCCGCGCCGCGTTTGGTTGCCGCTGGTCGGTATGTTCGGTTCGATACTGGTGGTTTGCGTCTTAGCTTTGGGGCTATTGGCTTACGCCTGTTATGCGATTGTCGTTCGTCAACAAGGGACCGCCATCTCCGCGCAACTGACGCGCGACCTACAACTACAAGCGCAACTCGACGAAAGTTCGCGACAGAGTTGGCAGGAGTCGAAACGAAATCTCCGCCGCTATATGGACGTGCCAGGCATTGGCGCAGCACTGATCTTGGTGGAGTCGGAAGATGAGATCGATCTCGAGCGTGTGATGCGATGGTCAAGCGATTTCAAATTCGACGCTGCTGACACAGACGAGCGCTGGGAGCGCTTCGGCAAAGCACTACGAGCCGCCGCCGCACGTCAGCCAGCAACCATGCAGAGCCAGTTGCAACAAGCCGCCGAGACTTGGGATCGAAAATTGGCCGCCTGGAAGCGTGGGGAGGGATCGTAAAAACATGTCGTCCTATCCCGAACCTAATTTTCTCGACGGCTACAACCTGGCAGAGGTGAAGCCGCGTCCTCAAAGCTGGCCCATACGCTTGCTGAAACTCGCCGCGATCATCATGGTGGGCGTGTCGGGAATCTTACTGGTGTTTTTCTGGCGCAGTATGGCGGCCGATCCAGCGCCAGGAGCGCCGACAGACCTTTCCGGTCGGGCGAACCTCAATCCCGCACAACAGGCATTCTTAAAACACCGGCAGGTCGCGGACCAGCTTCGCGAGGCAACGCCTGTGACCGATGTAGTGACTGCGGAATGGTTGTTGCGCACGCTCGATTTCACCGACAGACGTCGGGCCGTCGAATTCCTCGAAGAATACGAGATCGACGACGAGAACCTATCGCTGCTGCATTTCCGCATCGAAGAATCCTTGAACGACCAATTTGCACCTTTTCTTTTTGAAGATCAATGGAACGAGGCGCGAGAAACCTGGCAAAGGAAACTTCGCCACGCGATTCAAAAGGTAAAAGACAGACAATCGCAATCTCACCTAGCGGCGAGGCCGCAGCGACTTTCCTGGGAGCAGATCGAGGAATTGGCGAAAGCCTTAGCAATGGATCGCGAACTGGAACGCGATCCCAAGTACGATGGCCGCAACCCCGCCCTCCCCTTGCCAAGCGCTGCGGAGAATGCCGCAACCGATCAAGCTCGCCTTGTCGAAGAACAACTCAGAACCAAGGCTAAGGAACGTGCGCTCGTTTACGTTGAACAAGAGCTAAACAAGCCACACGACAAGCGCTGGGTGACGAAAATCAAGCCTAGCGATCCCTAGTCGCGCAAAATCAAACCCCGCGTTGAAGATCAACGCGGGGTTGTAATTTTCTTGGCAACGGAGCGGGCGATGCGAGATCGCAAACCGACCTAGGCTAGTTCCTTCTGGCACTTCTGCAGCAGTTTGAGTGTGGCACGAATGCCGTCCATTTCAGGGAGCTTGCTGCCTTCGTATTCGATGCCCACATAGCCGTGGTATTTATGGGCGAGCACGATCTTCATCATCTTGATGTAGTCGGTTTTGGTCTCGTTCCCATCGGCGTCGAAGTCGTGGCTCTTGGCGCTCACCGCCTTGGCGTACGGCATGGTTTCTTCCACGCCCATGTAGCGGTCATAGCTATGGAAGTTGCCGAAGTCCGGCAACGTGCCGCAGTTTTCCAAGCCTACCGATTTGATCGTCGCGGCCAACCACTTGCCATCGGATGACAAGCCGCCGTGGTTTTCGACGATGACATTCAGGCTGCCATTGGCCTTGGCGAATTCGCTCAAGCGACGCAGGCCATCGGCGGCCCACTTCATCCCTTCTTCGCGCTTGTTGTTGTCGGTTTGGGCATTAACGCGAATCGAATGGCAACCAAGGAACTTGGCCGCTTCGACCCATTTGTAGTGATTCTCGATGGCTTGCGTTCGCTTGGCATCATCCGGGTCGCCCAGGGCACCTTCGCCATCGACCATGATTAGCAAGCTCTTCACGCCGAGATCCGCGCAACGCTGCTTCATATCACCGAGGTACTTTTCGTCCTTGGCTTTGTCCTTGAAGAATTGATTGACGTACTCAACGCCATCGATGCCGAAATCTTCCTTGGCCGTTTTAGCGAAGTCCAAGTGATCGAGCTTCTTGCCGAAGATGGTTTTGTGCAGCGACCATTCGGCCAGCGAAATCTTGAAGGGGAGTTCCTTCTTCTCGTCAGCGGCCAGGCCGAGATTGGCGACGGCCAGCGCGGCGGCCGTGCCAGCCAGGAAGTGACGACGATCAAGAGAGGTAGGCATCGGTGTGGTTCCAGGGATATGGGAAACATGGGAGAGAAAGTTCGGTTAAAATCCAACAGGAAAGTATAAGCCCAACGAATTCCAGATGCGAGATACCGAATGACAGACATTATGGCTATTGAGGCCGCTTTGCGATTGGTCAAACGCGAATTATGGATTGTCACGGCGGCGACGGGCGACGGGCGGCGCGGGGGATTGGTGGCGACCTGGGTTTCTGCCGCGTCGATCGATCGAGAACATCCGGTCATGCTGGCTGGTCTGGCCCCCAACCACTTCACCCGCGAACTGGTCGACGACAGCGGTTGCTTCGGGCTGCATTTGATCGGCACACACCAACTGGCGACGGCGTTTGATTTTGCGCTAGGTAGCGGCCGGGTGCGCGATAAGCTTGCGGGGCGGGAAACATTCCATGCGCAGACTGGCGCGCCCCTGCTGAAGGAATGTATCGCCTGGTTCGATTGCCGTGTTTTTGCCCGACTGGTCACTGGCGATCGCGTCTTCTTCTGGGCGGATGTGGTAGCGGGTGAAAAAGTAAACGATCAGCCGCCCGCCTGCGACCACGATTTCTTCGCGGCCGCCACCGCCGAGCAACAGGCGGCTCTCCTTGCCGATCGCGATGCCGACATCGCCCTGCAACGACCGGGCCAGCAAGCCTGGCGAACCGCCTTGCCACCGGAACTGCGATTTGTGCCGAACCTTCCCCCAGGCGGAGTGTCCAATTCCTCGGAACCGCGCGTTTAATGCTTTTGATTGGCAGTCTTCTATACTTCCGGTGTACCCGAAAGCAGAATAAACGTAGACTTACGTGGGCCAACACTCGGAGGTGTTGCGTCAGGCGGCAAATTCAACCCCAGGTGACTTTACACAGTGCAAGATCGAGAACGTGCAGGCAGCGTGCGTAGTGAATCGGCCGTGTTGGTGCGGGTCGTCCTGCCCGACCAAACGTTCGACAACGAACATCCCTTCGACGAGTTGGAAGGCTTGGCCACCACGGCCGGCGTGAATGTGGCAAGCGCGCTATTGCAGCGTCGCGAAGTCCCTGACAACGCCACCTACATCGGCAAAGGCAAGGTTGAGGAACTCACCCATCTCATTGAGCAACATGATGCTGATCTAGCCATCTTCGATAACGATCTCTCGCCAGCGCAAGTGCGCAATTTGGAGCAAGCGACGAAAGTCAAAGTGCTCGATCGCACGGAGCTGATTCTCGACATCTTCGCCAGCAACGCGCAAACGCATGAATCGCGCTTGGCGGTAGAGTTGGCGCAGCTCGAATACTCGCTGCCGCGTTTGAAACGGATGTGGACCCACTTGTCGCGCATCAAGGCCGGCATTGGTATGCGCGGCCCTGGTGAAAAACAATTGGAAGTCGACCGCCGTTTGGTCGAGAAGCGCATCAGCGATTTGCGCGACGAGTTGAAGGTTGTCGAGAAGCGCAAAGAGCGGATGGTGGCCGCGCGGCACGATAGCATGACGGTCTCGCTCGTCGGCTATACCAACGCCGGCAAGAGCACGCTGATGAACGTGCTGACCGACGCCGGCGTGCTGGCGCAAGACAAACTCTTCGCCACGCTCGATACCCGCACAAGGCGCTGGCAGTTGCCCAACTGGGGACCAGTGCTCTTGAGCGATACCGTCGGTTTCATTCGCGATTTGCCTCACTCGTTGGTCGCCAGCTTTAAGGCCACGCTGGAAGAAGCGCGACAAGCTGACTTGCTGCTGCATGTCGCTGACGCGAGCAATCCTGCGGTGTTCGAGCAGATTTCGGCGGTCTACAAAGTGCTGGAGGAAATCGGCATCGAAGCCAAAGACACGTTGCTGGTGCTCAACAAGATCGATCAAGCGCCCTCCAAGAGCGCGGTGGATTCGCTGCAAGCGCGCTATCCCAGCGCGGTACCAATCAGCGCCAAGCAGCGTGTCGGCTTGGACGATTTCGCGCAAGCGGTTAGCGACGCGTTAAGTCGGTCGTTCATTGAGGTCGATATCGAAACGTCGATCGACAATGGCAAATTGATGGCGTTTGTGGCGGCGCATGGCGAAGTGCTGTCGCAACGTTTCGCGGAACATAAGGCGTTTATCCATTGCCGGATGCCGGCGCGACATTTGGGGCGCATTCGCGACGCGAACGTCGAGATTCACTTTCGTCGCTTAGGCGATAAAGAAAAGTTCCAACCGCTGGAAGATGTGGCCTGACCTTTGGCACGACGCACGCTGCACAACGCCCGCGCTTTGGTGACGGGAGCCTCGAGCGGCATCGGTCGCGAGATCGCCCGCGCGCTGGCTCAAGCGGGGGCGAAGGTGATCGTGACGGCGCGCCGCGCCGAACGCCTCGAGGAACTCGTCGCGGAATTGAAGGCGAGCGGCGCAACTGCTTTCGCACTCGCAGGCGATATCACGAGCGCGACGTTTCGCCAAGAATTACTCGCGTTGATCAGGCAAGAGTTCGGCGCCATGGATATTCTGGTGAATAACGCCGGTGCGGGCGCGATTGGTCCCTTTGTCGATTCGACGCCGGAAACGCTCCGGCGCATCATGGAGCTGAACTTCTTCACGCCGGTGGAGCTCATCCGCGAGAGCCTCCCGCTGCTACAAGCCGGCAATAAACCGATCATCGCCAACGTAGCGTCGGTGTTGGGACATCGCGCGGTCCCCAAGAAAAGCGAGTACTGCGCCAGCAAGTTCGCCTTGCATGGCATGAGCGACGCGCTGCGGGCGGAGTTCGCGCCGCTAGGTATCGATGTGCTACTGGTGAGTCCCAGCACTACCGAAAGCGAATTCTTCGACGTGGCGGCTGGCGATAAACGGCAATTGCCCTGGCTGAAGATTAAAGGCATGACATCGGTAGCGGTCGGCAAAGCGACGATCCGCGCGATCCGCGCAGGACGACACGAGATCATTCTTTCGCCGGGAGGAAAGCTCCTGGTCTGGCTCGATCGCTGGTGCCCGCCGCTGATGAATCGGTTGATCGCGAAGTGGGGCTAAGCTAATTGCCAATCGATCACCAACCTGCTTGATTTCCTAGTGAGATCAGTCCGGCCGCGAACGCCAGCGTGACGAGAATCGCGTAGACAATCGGTGGAAGCGGATTGGGCTTTTCGTTTTCCATGGGCGAATTTTAATCGCGCGCGGAAAGGAGTGCCACTCTTCGATCAACCCTACCCCACGCGCTGCTTATGCCCAGTCGCGGTCACAATCTGCAGCAACTGATCAAAGCGCTCCAGGCAAACATCGGCTTGCGCATCGAGAGCATGATTGACGGCGAAAGTCATCATGCCGGACACGCCAGCGCCAGCCAGGTCGAGCGTTTCATGCCCCACGAAGCCAATCTCCTCGGGCGCGGCATTCATGGCGGAGATGGCTGCGTGATAACATTCCGGCGCAGGCTTGGCGAAGTGTAGGTCGTGCGAGGAAAGCACCACGGAGAAGCGCTTGGCCAGGCCCAGCCGTTCCAACTTCGCTGTCAAGCGTTCGGCAGAGCAACCGACATTGCTTAACACTCCCAATCGCACCCCACGACTGGCCAGTTGTGCCAGCGTGGCCGCGACGCCCGGCAAGGGGCGAACATCGTCCCAAAGTTCGCGATATTTGCCATGTCCCGCCGCGAGTACCTCTTCCACGCGTCCCTGCGACACGCCGGCAGCGATCAAAAAATCGTGCAGCGCCTCCCAGTAGTCGCGCTCGCCACGATAGACTGCTTCCAAGTAGTCGCGCTCGAACACCCGAAAGAACGCGTCGTAATGCGTGTGCAGGCCGATGCGGTTGAGCAATTGCAGTAACCAACGTTGCCAGGCGGAAGCGTCGTACAGCACGTTGCCGACATCAAAAACCATCGCCGATAACGCCACCGACGCCGGCGCAACCTGCGCGCTAAGCGACAACACATCGCGCGGGGATTGCGGAGTGGGGGTGAATGGTCCGGCGAATAGGGATCGCGGCGTACCCATGGGGTTGATTTCGGTGGGCTACGGACAAAGTGGTAAAGCGACGTTTCGCCTCCACATACATCGGCCAAAGTGGATGGCGATTATCACCCTGACAGCCGCTCGGTCAATAGATGTCTCTACATTTGATAGCGTAGAGAGCAAACTTTGGCAATGAAACAGTATAAAGTTTGTGTGAATGCGAATGCTGGCAATGCTAGCACGGCACAACACGCGACAGGGCGGGACAAAGCATCCACTCCTTCCAGGATGACGGCGCAGACAATGAACGAGGATTCAGACACGATATTTCGCGATCGGTGCTACGCCTGCTATCGACCGCTAGCAACTTGTTTTTGCGCCTCGATTCCCCGCATCGACAATCGCACGAACGTGTTGATTTTGCAGCATCGTCGCGAGCAGTTCCATCGCTTTAACACCGCGAGGATTGTGCATCAGGCGCTTGTGAACTCCGAACTGCTGGCCGATCACACCGCTAACCTGGCTCGGCGAATTCAGCTCCAGCCGCACGCGGGGCTGCTCTACCCTGGTCCGACAGCGAAACTCCTTTCCAATTTACCCATCGACGAACGACCGCGACAACTCGTCGTCGTTGATGGCACCTGGCATCACACCAAGACGCTGCTGCGCGATATTCCGCTGTTGCAGAACCTGCCGCGTTATCAGTTGGCCCCCAGTGCTCCGAGTCGCTACCGCATTCGCCGCGAACCCGACGCGCTCTACCTCTCCACCGTGGAAGCGACAGTCGCGGCGTTGCGATGTTTGGAACCAAAGACCGAAGGCTTGGATCAGTTACTATTGGCGTTCGAGACCATGATCGATGGCCAACTGGCGCATCCCGGTTCCGCCCACGGCGCGCGATATAAAGCACGCAGTACGCCTGCCCTTAAGCATATTCCGCTGGCGCTGCGGGGCAGCTTAGACAACATCGTGGTCGCTTATGGCGAAGCGATGGCAGGCCAGCGCGCGCGAAAACGTCCTTCGGGACCACCTATCACTTGGGTCGCGCGCCGATTAGGCGATGGTGAAAGCTTTGCCTGTGCGTTGATCCCGCCCCAGCCAT
>JBGSHH010000345.1:0-1769 GCA_041752355.1 Pirellulaceae bacterium
TTTCATCCTTGACTCCGCGATCATGAAGCAATCACCCGCGTGGATTGCGTAGGAACTTCTGAAACGGCAAGCGCGTCCCGCGCACATAATACTGATCCGCCCGCAAGCCCGCAGGCGTTTGATAGCCGACCGAACTACTGAACGTGACGACATCATCTTGATCAACGCCGTCACCGCTCACTCCCAGTCCGCCCGCCAACTTGCCGCCAACATAAACGGGCGTGCTCCCAGGAAAGAACACCACGCCATTTTGATTCGCCAGATGCGAGGGATCGCCTTGGAAGTTGCGGCCCACATGAAAGGCATCGAAACCCAGCGTGCTCGTAAAAGCACTCGCTGGCAAGGTCGAGCCTCCTTCCACGCTGGTATCCCACAAGATCGAAAATGCCCCCGGTGGCGTGCCATCGACGCCTGAGGGATAGCGCGGCTCGGCGAGAAAGCGGAACGTTCGCGCGGTGAGAGCAACGCCGCCCGGCAGGTCGATCGTGCCACTATGCAAGTCGTCCACTTGATCGACAGGCGATAACTCCGACGCATCATCGTAGTAGGCGACGTTGCGACCTTTCGCCACCGCCACATCAATCGAGAACACCGTGGCATCGGGCATGCGATAGAGCCCTAGCACATTGCCATCCAGGTCGGTCACGGAAAAGACCATGCTGGTGCGAGCGCCAGGCTTGAGTGTGTTGGTCGCATCGGGCTGCAAGCGTATCGCCGCCCGCACGAGATTGGCTTCCGCCACACCTTGATTGATCATTCGTTCGACATCGGCGGCGGTTAAATCACCACTCGCATGCGGCAGCACGAGCCAACCTTGCGGAACCGCGACGCCATCGCGAAAGAAAACATCGTCCATCGTCCCCGGTAGGTTATCCATGCCAGGTGTAACGATTTGATTGGTGCCGCCGGAAGCCAGACCTCGCCCGACAACGTTGCCAACTTGCAAAATCGTTTGGTAACCTGCCTGGGTATTGTTTGTCGTCGGTGTGGGCCCAACATCTTCAAGCTTGATGCCGACCAGGTCAATGCGCGCAAAGGGGAGATCGATTCCCGCCACAGGCGCCACACCACTTAGTGTCCCGATGACGGCGCTTGCGCCAAACTGTTGCGCGGCGCGCAAACTTCCACCGGCGGCGGCGAGCGCGATCCATTCCGCTTCCAATACCCGCGGCGCATTCGTTCGGGCCTTTTCCGTCTGACCAACACCAGCAACATAACCTTGCTCGTACGTCGCGTAACCATCTGAACCAGGAAAGAAGACCCCGATGCCGCCGATCAGCGTGTCGCCAAACGCGTCCGCATCGCCCGTATCTCGATAGAGCGGAATCCCGCCCGGCAGTGTCGCTATGCCGCGCGATTGGGCGGTCGTCAGTAAGCCGGAGGTGTAGCCATACGACTCTGGCGCTTCCAACTCTTGCCCCAACGGAATATAAGCGGGATCGACGTTGAAGCGACTTGGCAAAGTCAAATCGTCGGCGGTTCCCTTGATACCATCAGCACCAGGATGCAACAGGCTATCGCGGTTGGTGTGTTCGATGGCGAACAAGTCGACAGGCGGTGTGTGTGGAATCTCCGGCGGAAAATGGCCGCCGATGCCGATGGGAGCAACGAAGCCTGGGCCTTGTAAAGTGGAACTGAAGTCGCCGATATTGGGATTGGAATTCACTTCGCGCTCGGTCACCGTCGATTGACTGATGAAGCGCACGGTGCGACTCGTGATCGGCGCGCCATTGCTGGAAAAGAACGCTGCCGTGCGAGCTTTGCTCACT
>JBGSHH010000346.1:0-10567 GCA_041752355.1 Pirellulaceae bacterium
CTGAGCACGTCGTTATGCACGCGCGAATCCTGTCGCACATCGAGCGCCGCCATGTGCAGGCCGAAGACTTGCAAGCGATCGAGCCAATCTTGCACATAGCACTCGACGATGCGGCCGCCTTTGTGTTCGCGCAAGCTATCCGCCATCAGCTGCAGATCGGCGAACATCTCGCGGGCGTGACCGTAGGTATCGGGCTGCGGATCGGAAAAGGGTTGCTCGAGCAGCGCAGCCTGCGTCTTTTCAAGTTTGAACTGGATGATCCGAATCCAACGACGATAAACTTCCGTCGCCAGGTAACGGGTCATTCGCTGGTTGATTTCCGGCGACCCCTCGCAGGCGGCGGTGACCGCTTGCATCAGCGCATCCGACGCAGGCATTTGCCGCACCGACATATTGAGCAGTCGCGAGAGTTCCTGACAACGCGAGAGATGACGATCGATGGCCGTGCGGCGCAGCAGTACCAAGGTTTGTTCGGTGATCGCTGCCGTCACGAACGGATTGCCATCGCGATCGCCACCGATCCACGAACCAAATCGCAAGAAGCGGCCAATCTCAAACGTGTGATCGGGATAATTCGCCGCCAGCGACTGACGCAAGTCGCGATAGATGCGCGGCACGACATCCCACAGTCCTTCGGTTACGAACAGCCCACGTTCCACTTCGTCCATCACCTTAGGGCGATGCGGACGGAGCAAGTCGATCTGCCAGAGCATCGTCACCACAGCGTATATCTTGTCGCCGATCCAATCGCGATCGCGCGTGTTCAATTCGGCGTTGTCGAGATCCTGCAACTGCTGGCGCAGTTCGTTCAACAGGCGGCGCGTCACGCGTCGTTTAGCTTCGGTGGGATGCGCGGTGAAGACCAGATCGATCATTAACTTATCGAGCAGCGTCTGCATGCCTGCGGCGTCCACACCGAGTTGCTTAAGCCGGGTGACGGCCGCGCCGATCGATTCGGCGCGCGGTTCGGGATACTTGTCGCGCTCTCGCTTGTGCAACACGCGCACGCGCTGGCAATCTTCCGCTAGATTGGCCAGATCGAAGAAGACGCTCAGCGCTCGGACCACGCCGAATAGCTGCGTTTCGTTGAGCGCGTGAATGGTGGCGGCGAGTTTTGTCTCCGCTCCGGCCAGTCCCGCGCGGCGTTGACGCGACAGTTGGCAAACTTCCTGAAACGTGGCGACCATTTCCGGTCCCACTTGTTCCACGACCACTTCGTTGAGCAGCAAAGACAACGATTCGACATCGCGGCGCAGCAGAGATTCACGAGCGTTCATAGGAAAACCATTAGAGGCGAGCGGCCAGTGTTTCGCGGCGAATCGCGGACAGCCAACTCGCTCCGGCGGAGAGGACGCCTGGGATTCGCGGCCTGCATTGTAATCACCTGAGAGCGTTTGCCAAAGGACGGTACGAGCACCCAGAACCGCAGTGAATCCTTTCGACTTCCTCGGCAATCTCAAGTAACAATACACTCGGGATCGTCATGGCGGACGCTATTCACGTGCGTGCTGACTGGATCGAGCTTCATCAGCGGCGAATCGAAAGGGACAAGCAGTTGGAGGATTGCCTCGCGGTCGTAATACTGCGGATCGAGCCAACGATCGTAGTCGGCGGCGTCGAGAATCACCGGCATACGGTCGTGAATAGGGCGGGTGATGCTGTTAGACTCGGTCGTGATAATGGTGCAAGTTTCCACCACATCGCCTTGCGGCGGATGCCAACTTTCCCACAGTCCCGCGAACGCGAAAGGCCGTTCGTCAACCATGCGGATGTAGTAGGGCTGCTTCGTCTTGCCTTGCTTTTGCCATTCGTAGTACCCATCGGTGACGATCAGACAGCGCCGCTTCTTAATGGCGGCGCGAAAAGACGGCTTGTCGGCGATGGTCTCCGCCCTGGCGTTGAGCAGCCGATTGCCGATCGCGAGGTCCTCGGCCCACGAGGGGACCAGCCCCCACCGCAATAAATCCGCGCGACGCTGCCCGTCAGGCGGTTGCCGACGAATGGTGAAGATGCCTTGCGTGGGCGCGATGTTATAGCGCGGCTGCCAGGGCGGCGCCGTATCGAGCAAAAACTGCTGCACGAGCAGATTCTGCGGTGTTCGTAACGTGAACCGACCACACATGGTGAGTTATAACTCCACGCTTTCGCCTAGCAGCGGATATTCCGCGCGCAGATTGAATTGCCGCCGGATCTCGTCTCCCAGTGACTTGCGAGGGCTCGGTTCGCCGTGCGTCAGCACCACGCGTGGCGCGCTCGGCACGAGCGGCTTGAGCCATTGCAAGAGTTCGGTGCGTCCCGCGTGTGCCGAGAAACCACCGAGTGTATGAATATGCGCCCGCACGATGATTCGCTCGCCATGAATCTTCACGAACTTCGCGCCATTGACGAGCGCCCCGCCGAGCGTGCCATGCCCTTGAAAGCCCACGATGATCACGCGGACGTTCTCGCGCCACAAGCCGTGTTTGAAGTGATGCAGGATGCGACCACCATTGC
The DNA here is from genome assembly GCA_041752355.1 of Pirellulaceae bacterium. Taxonomy (GTDB): domain Bacteria; phylum Planctomycetota; class Planctomycetia; order Pirellulales; family Pirellulaceae; genus JAEZGD01. The sequence goes on from JBGSHH010000346.1 coordinate 2,494, forward strand.
ACATGCCTGATCCGGCGATGATGACACACGGTTCGTGCGATTGATTGAGCCGCATCGATTCTTCGCGCGTCACGACATAGCGCACTTCGGAAAGATCGCGTTGCATTTGACCATCTTGATGCAACGCTTTGGTCTCATCGTCCATCACGGCGGGGTGGCGATCGTAAATCTCCGTCGCTTTAATCGCCATGGGGCTATCGATATAGACCGGTAGTTTGCGCAGTTCGCCGGCGCGAAACATGCCTGCCAGATGGTAGAGAATCTGTTGCGTCCGCCCAATGGCGAAGGAAGGAATGAGCACCTTCTCCCCCAGTCGTTGCGCCTTTTGCAGAATCTCCCGAAACTCGTCCACGGTTTCGTCGAGCGAACGATGATCGCGATCGCCGTAGGTCGATTCCAAGAACACGAGGTCCGCTTGATTAAACGTGGTGGGATCGCGCAAGAGGGGCGCACCTTTAGGACCGATATCGCCGCTGAAGACGATCGTCCGCGTCTGGCCCTGGTCTTCCACCGTCATTTCCACGCTGGCCGAACCCAGGATATGTCCCGCGTCTTCAAAGCGGATCGTGATGCCGGGGGCAATCTCGCGCGTTTCGCTATACGCCATGGGCTTGAATAATTGCAGCAGGCGTTCGACATCGGCCTCATCATACAGCGGCGGGATCGATGGCTTGCCTCCGCGAGCGCGCTTGGCATTGGCGCGCTCGGCATCGGAAGCTTGCAGAAATGCAGAGTCGAGCAGGATCAGCCGCGCGACTTCCACCGTGCTGAGCGTGCAGAAGACCGGCCCGCGATAGCCTTCGCGCGCCAGAATCGGCAAGCGACCGGTGTGATCGAGATGGCCATGCGTGAGCACGACGGCATCGAGCGTCTTCACCGGGAGCCAATCATTCTGGCGGTTCTGCGTGCTAGCAAGTTTGGTTCCCTGAAACATGCCGAAATCGACCAGCACTTTCGCACGGGATGTTTCGACCAAATAGCAAGAGCCGGTCACTTCACCGGCCGCGCCGCAAAGACGAATTCGCATGGAGAGATTTCCTGATAAGCGGAACATGGTGCGCGTTGTGTCGCTTTGAATTCTATGATGGCCTCGAGGGCCGGTCGAGTAGCGGATGGGACACGGTTGGAGGCCAGGGTCCGCGGTTCAGACATTCCGGATGGATTAAATGGCCGCCATGCGGGATAATAGTGGCATGGCAATCTTCGGTTCGTCGCCAGACAAGAAGGTACCTCCCGGAGTTCAAGCGATGAGATGCAGCCTGGCCTTGTTCGTGTTTTGTTGGCTACTCGCCGTGTCCCCGACGTACGCAGAGGAAGCACCAGCGCGATTGGTCGTTACCAACAAGGATGGTAACCCCGAGATTTATACGCTCAGCGCCGCAGGCGAATGGAAGAACCTTACGAACAACAAAGCGGTGGACGTTTTTCCCGCCTGGTCTCCTGATGGCAAGCAGATCGCTTTCTCGTCCAATCGCAATGGTGCGTTCAATATCTACTTGATGAACGCCGATGGCAGCGGAGCGGCGTTGGTCACGAGCGAAGTCGCAGGAAGCCCCGCGAGTTGCATGTGTCCGTCGTGGTCGCCCGATGGCGATCGTATCGCGTACATGAAGCGCGAAGGTGCAAAGTCGACGCTGGTCGCTGTTGATACCGATGGAGACCATGAACGGATCATCGCCGAAGATGCTTGGGACCCCGCCTGGTCTCCCGGTGGAGACAAGATCGCCTTCACGTCGCTCCGTTCGGGCGAAGGCTGGAAGCTGTACACCGTCGAACCCGATGGCGGCAAGCTGAAGATGATTGTCGATATGCAAAACAAGGCGGGCTATGTCTATCCCGCCTGGTCGCCTGATGGCAAGCAGCTTTGCTTTACGTCGCAAGTGGGCGAACATTATGAACTGCACGTTTGCGACAAAGATGGGGGCAACGTTGCCCAGTTGACCAAGGCGGGGCGGATGAACACCCATGGCGCCTGGTCGAGCGATGGCAAGACGTTGTATTTCCTGCACGATGTGGACGGCACACTCTGGAAGTGGATGACCGTCACGGCCGATGGCAAAGCCACCGAGGCGTGCCGCGAATTGGAAGCAGAAAAGTATCTGCACGGCGGACGAATCGCGATTCCCGTCGCCCGCTAGGCGACATTGCTTTGTAAGGTGCAACCATGCACGACCCAACGCCAAAACCTGCGGATCGCCCTGTGCGAACGGCGCGCTCGTTCGAGGCGATCGCGGAGGAGTACATTCAAGAGGGCTATGCCCAGGGCGAGTTCGACAACTTGCCTGGCTTTGGACAACCGCTGCCGGATGTCGGCGATCCGCAGGACGAAGACTGGTGGATCAAGGAGAAACTCAAACGTGAGCAAATCTCCATCCTGCCGCCGAGTTTGGAAATCTTGCGCGATGTGGAAAGGACGCTTGCAGGCATCGCCATGTTGGTGAGCGAACGGGCCGTGCGTCGGGAGATCGCCGCGCTCAACGAGCGCATCCGCGAGGCGAACTTTCGCAGCGTCAACGGCCCTCCTTCCACGCAAATGCCGCTGGATGTGGAAGAAGTCATCCAAGGCTGGCGGAAAGATCGCCGCGTTTAGGACACATCGCTACTTCGCCGAGCGGCGACGCAATTCCCAACTCACGCGCGCATTATTACCGGCATTGTTACCGGCGGTCGTGGCGGCGATCAGATGCATGTCGTCGCCATCTTTGAGCCGGTGCAACGAGATGCCAGCGCCACGCGCTTCGGGCAAACAGATCGTCACACGCGACGAACCCATCACCTTCAAGCGATTGCTCTGCACAAAGAGCGCCGTTCCCTCATCGACGCCAATGCCAACCTGCGCCGGCTGTTGTTCGATCACGCCGAGCAAACGCTCCAAACGATTGCGTTGCGAAAAGTGCTGATCGATCACGGCATGTTGCACCAGATTCAAGCCTTTGTCAGTGACTGCTTCCGTCGCGGTGCCGTAGCGAATCATGGTGCTCGACATGACCGACGCACCGGCCGACGTGCCGCCAATCACGCCACCGCGCGCCAACACGCGCTGCAGCGCCGCTTCCACCTTGGTGCCGCCATAGAGATTCGTCAGCCGCCCTTGCGATCCGCCCCCAATCCAAACGCCGGTCGCGTTCTCCAAAGGGGCAAGAAACTTATCAACGTCGGCTTCCTCGCGGGCGTCGACATTCAAGAAGTCGAACGACTCGACATCGTAGCCGGTCCAGCCGTTGTAGCTGTAACGCACCGAACTCATGGAGGAAAAAGGATGCGCCCAAGGGATATGCACGATACGCGCTTCCTTGCCGCCGGCCAGATGAATGAAGCCTTCATACACTGGCTCCGGCAAGCGTCCCCCGCCGCAAATCACCAATGAACCGGACTTCGCGCCGTCACTGGCGATGCCGAGCGGATTATCAAGCGATTGCGCCACAGCGATCGAGACTGTGAAGCAGAGACAAAGTGCCGCTAGCGCGGCAGCGCGCAGAACCATCATCCGTGTTCCCTCCCAGCAAAAGGATCGCCCCCACAGTTGAGAGTACCGCTGATGAGATCGCGAAGCAAGATGTTTCTGACGACGCTAGCAGAACGCGATCATGCAACGCGGACCTGTGCCTGATAAAGTAGGGCTATGAATCATTCCACCAGCCGGGCGATTGCGATCCTGGAAGACAATGCCGAGCGGTGGCAAGCGATGCAAGCTTGTCTCGCGGATCGTTACTCAGATTGTGAAGTTGTCTGGCGGCGATCCGCGCCAGAAATGATCGCGTGGTTTCTCGACAACTTCGATCGCACAATTGCGATCTCTCTCGATCATGACTTGGAACCTCTGGAAGGCGGCCCGGACGATCCCGGCACGGGACGCGATGTCTCCAATTGGTTATGCCAAAAACCGCCTAGTGGTCCCATCCTCATTCACTCGACAAATGTCCCTGCCGCACAAGCGATGGAATCAGATCTGGCCGAGACTGGCTGGCGAGTGGATCGCATAACTCCGTATGAGGATTTGCTGTGGGTTCGCGAAGCGTGGCTGCCGATGTTCTGTCGGATGATTCGAGATGGTGGCAAGTTACATGACGGATATTGATCACTCATCCCGCTTCAAATACCCGGCGCTCGATTCGAAGTAGCGGGTGCGACGCGTGGCGGCGCTGCCGGCGGCCTCTTTTTGCTGGGCTTCGAGGTCAGCAAGGTTGGCCTGACACATACGGCAACCGATGGTTTCCAGATGAAACTTGACGTATTGCTGCGTTTCGTCGGCCAGCACACCCAGCACGTAACTGCCGAGTTCTTGCCGTGCGGGGCAACTGATGCGATGCCGTCGCCAGATCTCTCCCAGCGTATGAACGCCTGCATCGCGACGTCCGTTGATGGCGGTGAGTTGGAGTAGCAAATCGGGATCGCTCCGCAGCGCCGCTTCAATGGCGGACATCTCCTCGGCGGGGAGAGACTCCTCGAGATAGGCTTCGAGTTCGCGCTGCGTAAAACGACGTTGCATGATCATTATCGTACTGCCAAGAATGGTCGAAGGCTAGCAAGAAAAGTACTCATCACGCTCCGCGTGATGCCGTTGGATCGTCCATCCATGGGCTACTCACCCGACGAAACTCGCGCATTACGTTCAGGGGGTAGCGCGCGACTGGCACATCAGGCAACATCACGCGGAGCGTGATGAGTACTTTGTGTTCATCACGCTCCGCGTGATGCCTGGTGATTTTCCAATCCACATCTACACGTTGACCTCGGTCTAGGGGCAATGCGGGCGGTTGCCACCAACTTGTAATCGCATGATTGTCCGTCGTCGAACATCATGCGGAGCGTGATGAGTACTATGCTACCCCGCGCCCGCTTGCTGAAAAATCACTTCTTCATACGGTTGCACGACCACGAAACCATCGCCATTGAATTCCATTTGGAATGATTCGCCACTGCCGCGTCCGAAAAATGTCTTGAGTTGGATATCGGTTTTGATCTGCGGCGTGAGCGACCCGCTCCAGGCAATGGTGGCGTTGGGATCGGTGCGGACTGGCTGGCCAGGGCGCACCAACAGCGTCATCGGCTCGAAGTGCGACGTGATGGCGATCAAGCCGTGCCCTTCGAGCTTGACGTTGAATAGCCCACCGGCGAACATCGCCGACATCTGCTTCATCATTTTGATATCCCAGGCGATCGTTTGCTCGAATGCCAACAGGTCGTTGCCGTTGACAAAGATCGATTGCCCTTCCAGTCGCAGAATTTGGATGCTTTTACCACTATCGGCCAGATAGAGCTTGCCTTGCCCCGTGGCTTTGGTGAGCTTTGCTCCTTCGCCGGTAAAAGCTTTCTTGAGCAACTTGCCGAGCCCTTGCTCTAGCAATCCTTCGCGTTCGAACTTGATGTTGCCGACATAGGCGACCATCGAGCCTGCTTTGGTCCAAATCATGCTATTGAGATTGACCTCCAGCATGCGCGGGCTTTCGAGTTCAAAAACCCCTTGGTTAAGATCCTGTTGCACGGTGGCGGCGACGAATTCATCAATGGAGTAGCGCGACATAGGGGAAGTTTACTCGGCTTCGTAGAGTTCGGGGAAAATCTCTTCGGACAGTTCCTGCTTCTGAATGATCGTGCGCATGCGGGCGAGGAAGTCGAATTTGAAATTGGCGACCTGTTGCTCGGTGATACTCAGCAACGCGGCGACTTCCTTGTTGGCCCAGCCGCGAACGATGATGAGCTCGATCACTTGCAGCTTGAGCCAATCGCCACGCTGTTGCCAGCGCGAGACTTGCTCGCGAAGCGCTTCGACCAGGGCTTTCTCTTCGAGTCCCTTACGCTCGCCTGAGCGGATGATGCTGCTAGCGGCGCGGCCCCGTCCCATCGGTTGCCAATCGCCGGAGGTTTCATCGCCTGTGGAAAGCGGCACCGCCGGGCGGCGACCTTCGCGGCGCAGATGGTCGGTGAGCTTGTGGGCGCAGATGGTGAAAAGGTAGCTTTCCAACGAGCGCTTGCCATCGTAATTGGGCAGGCTGTTGAGGAAGCCAATGAACGATTCCTGGACGATATCTTCGCTCGGTCCGCGCTGCCCGATGCGACTTTCGACAAACGCCAAGAGTCGCCCTTCGTAGCGCGCGATCAAATCGCTCCAGGCGTTCGCCTCGCCTTGGCGAATGCGATCGATCAGCAAGGCGTCAGCTTCAGTGGGGAGCGACATGCGCGAGAAAAGTTTCTAACTATGGGAGGCATCACAAGCTGCGGAACAACACAAAGCCGCCAGCCACGAGCGCCATGACGACCGTCGCCGAAATCAGTTGCAAACGGGTGGTGTAGTAGCCGCGCGTGGCGGTGTCGGCCTTAAAGTAGCCGAAGATCACCGTCAGCAACAATAGTAGTCCGCCTGCGATCACACCCGTTCGCGCCGCGCGACCAGTGACGACAATGCTCCGCCAACGCTCATCCAGATGGCGGCGAAAATCGGGATCGAACTCCACCAGCGCGTGGACCTGATGCATCGGCCCCACGGAAACTTGTATCACTTCGCTATAGGTATGCCCCGGCGTGATGAGGTGCTGCTTGATGTAGTTCACATCCACAGGCACCAGCGTTCCCGCCGCAGAATTGCCCAGATACGACACGACATAATCGCGTGTCGCTTCCACTAACTCTTCATCCAACGCTCGCAAGGCTTCTTGCTTCTTCAGAAACGGTCCCGACGATACCGACACTTTTTGCATCTCGCCACCTTCGTGCACGAATTCCGCCTCGACCCAGGTGGGGCGATCGGCGGGATAGATCACGTGACCGGTGAGTGGCGCGAGGCTATCGTTCGCTTCGGCCAGTTCGCAGGCTTCATCCTCACAAACGGCGTTGGGAATCGGAGCTTCGGCCGATAGCGGCGCGGTGAGCTTTGGAGCTTCCGCCGGCGTCTCCTTCGCGGGCGTCTCCTTCTCGGGCGTCGTGGGCGTCACGGCAGCAGCAGGTGTCGCTTCCGACGCGGTCACGGTTGAAGCGACTTCCCAGGCGGAATGCGGGCCATGCGTCAGTGCTGAATCGACGAGTCCCACGCCCGCGGTGAGTCCCCAACCGATACATGCGGCACCTACCACCGCTTGACGCAAACGACGCATTGGCCACACCGTCGCGATGGCAAGTGCGGTGATCGACATCAGGGTGATGATGAGAATGTTCATGGCTCGTTCCTCTATCTTTTCCACTCACATTGTGTTCTTCACGCTCCGCGTGAAGTGTTTTGACGTTCCAAACCACGGCTAGTGCAAAGTCTTTAACCAGCGAATAGCCACGGCGTGGAGAATCAAACGGCATCACGCGGAGCGTGATGAGTACATTTTACGATCGGGATAATTGTTGTCGCAGCTCAGTGCGTTGTTGCGAATTGAACCAAGGCGCCGACAGCTGTGCGGCGATGGAAATCGTGGCTGCCAACATCAAGCCCCAAGGTTGCGGAAAGTGCCAAAACATCTCCAGCACGGCAGCCCATAGCACGCACATGCCGGTTGCCCAAATGCTCAAGCGAGTTTGACGCAACGGATCGACCTGCTTCCACCAACGCAAGGCGACGAGGGTGCCGGCGAAGTACGCCAGGTAAGCGGGCAACATGGGGTTGCGATTGCTGTCATAAACGCCCGTCGTCGTTTCGGTTCCAAAGAAACTGGGAAAGTCCATCACATCGCGCAGTGGCAACATCAGCATCTGCGCCATGACAAAGGCGAAGGCACCCAGCAACAAGCCCACAATCAACATCACGAAACGTCGTCGCACAGGCTCGCCGGAGCGGCCTTCCATCAACTTGCCTGCCCCAAGGATCGCCCAGGCACCGAGCGTTCCCACACTGGCGAACCAGGCGAAGAAGGCGAGCGAGTCGGTTGAATTACGAAATTCACCGGCCCCCACAACCATCATCACCACGGTCAGCACCAGCGTGACAAATGCGGCCAATAGGTAGGACCCGCACAGCTCGGCGACCTTTTCCGCCGGTGTGCGTCGCGCCAGCAATTCGCGGGCGGCGTCTTGCCACTTGCGGCGACGAAAGCCATGCGTGGTCGGGGAATAACTAATGCTCGGATCCGGCGAAGGGGAGTTCTCCGGATCT
>JBGSHH010000347.1:0-2183 GCA_041752355.1 Pirellulaceae bacterium
TTCGTTCGCGAGCAAATCGCTGGCGATGAAATCGCGCCGCACGATCCACAAGCACTCGCCGCCACCGGCTACCTGCGCATGGGGATCTACGAGTACAACGCCAAGGATGCCCGTACGCAGTGGGATTTTATTCTCAATGAAGTCACCGATGTCACCGCCGATGTCTTTCTCGGCATGGGGATGAGTTGCGCGCGCTGCCACGATCACAAGTTCGATCCGATTCTACAGGTCGATTATTTCCGCCTGCGTGCGTTCTTCGCGCCGATGCTGCCGCGCGATGATGTGCCGCTGGCAACGCCGGAGGAGCGCCACGCCTACGAACAACAACTGGCTGCCTGGAATGAACGTTCTGCCGAGGTGCGTAAGGAACTCGATGAGCTACAGGCACCGAAGCTGAAAGCGGCCGCCAAAGACGAGATCAGTCGCTTCCCGCTCGACATTCAGGCGATGTATCAGAAGCCACCTGCGGAGCGCGAACCGCTGGAACATCAATTGGCGGAACTAGCGCATCGTCAGGCGATCGAAAAGATGTCCGGCGTGGTGTTTGACAAGTCGCTTAAAGACGAAAAGTTGGCCCGCTGGAAGGAACTGCGCGAGCAACTAAAACAGTTGGAAGCCGATAAGCCCCAGCCTCTGCCTGCCGCCTACACCGTCACCGATGTCGGCCCGATCGCGCCTCCCTGCGGCATTCCCGCTAGTCGCAAAGGAGAAGGGACGCTGGTGCCGCCAGGCTTTTTGACGATCCTCGCCCCCGATCCGCCCGCCATCTCGCCGCCTGAGAGCAACAGTCGATCGACCGGCCGGCGCACGGTGCTCGCCAACTGGCTGACGCAGGCTGATAACCCGCTCACTACGCGTGTGATCGTCAATCGCTTGTGGCAGCAGCATTTTGGCCATGGCATCGTCGGCACCACCAGCGACTTTGGCACGCTCGGCGAGCGTCCCAGCCACTCAGAACTGCTCGACTATTTGGCGACGCAACTGGTCGCCGGCGGATGGAAGCTCAAAGCACTGCATCGCGAATTGGTGACTTCCGCCACCTATCGCCAAACTGCCTTGCGACCGATGCCTGAAGTCGCCGCGAAGCAAGATCCCACCAATCGCTGGCTGTGGCGGATGAACACACGGCGCTTGGAAGCGGAACAGATTCGCGACGCCATGCTGCTCATCAGTGGCGAACTAGTCGACGCGACCGGTGGCGAAGGAGTCGAGGCCTCCTATCCCAAGCGCTCGATCTATACCAAGGTCTTTCGCAACAACAAGTATCCGCTGCTGGATGTGTTCGATGTCGCGGACGGTTTGCTCAGCACACCCAGCCGCAACGTCACCACCACGCCGACGCAAGCGCTCTTAATGATCAATAGCGATCTCACCCTCAAGCTCGCCAAGAAGTGGTCCGGCAAACTGCGTCAGCAGAACCTTCCCGGCGACGCGGAACTAGTTCGCCAGTCGTATCGCAGTGCTTTCGGACGCACTCCGACCGATAGCGAAGCGAACGCGGCGATTCATTTTCTGTCCGGCGACAAACGTGAGGAAACGATTGTCGATTTCTGTCACGCCTTGCTCAACGCCAACGAATTCCTCTACGTGGATTAGCCAACGCCATGTTCGACGCTCTCAATCGACGAGAAATGCTCTGCCGCGGCGGCGGTGGTTTTGGCGCGCTCGCCTTGGCGTACTTGCTGGGGCAGGAGCAAGCGGCACGTGGCGAATCGGGCGCACCGCATCGCAAAGCGACGGCCAAGAACGTCATCTTCCTGTTCATGGAAGGTGGCCCGAGCCACATTGATACATTCGATCCCAAGCCGGCGCTGGAAAAGCTGGCTGGCCAACCGCTCCCCAGCAGTTACAAGCCTGTCATACTGGCGATGGGCGAACAGAACCCGCCGCTGATGGCTTCCAAGCGCAAGTGGCAGCAGCATGGCGAAAGCGGTCTATGGGTCAGCGATTGGTATCCCAACGTTGCCGAGCGGATTGACGATATTTGCGTCGTGCGCAGCGTCTGGAGCGACGCCATCAATCACTCCGGCGGTGTCTGCCAAATGAACACTGGCAGCGTCTTCGCTGGCCGCCCTTCGCTGGGAAGTTGGGTGAATTATGGCCTGGGGTCGGAGAATCAAAACCTGCCTGCGTTCGTGGTGCTGGAAGACAACACCGGCAACGTCATCAATGGCCCACGCAAC
>JBGSHH010000348.1:0-8658 GCA_041752355.1 Pirellulaceae bacterium
CAGGTGTGGCAGCCGCGTCGCAGGCCGCTGCCGTCCAAGCAGAAAAAGAGCGTGTCGATCTCACAGCCGTCGTGGCCGCCAAGACGCAAGCCGCTCAAGTAGCCGCCACCAACGTGACCACGGCTACAACCGCTGATCAGCAGGCCAAAGCAAACAAAACGGCCGCCGATCAAGCCTTTGCCGCCAAGGTTCCGGTCGCCAAAGCTGCCGCTGAGCAAGTGGTCGCGGCGCAAGCTGCCATGGAGAAACTAACGGCCGAAAAGGCGGAACTCGACAAACAACTTGCCGCGAAGAAAGCCGCCGCAGATGCCGCTCAGGCTCAAGCGGCTGGCGCTCAGGCCGAACTGGCTCGCACTGTGGCGGAGAAGGCCGCTTTCGAGCAAGCTAGCGCCAAGTTAGCGGCGGCGGCGGATGAGGCCGGCAAGCAGTTGGCTGCTGTGCAACAATCGATGACAGCGCTCGATGCTCAGCGCGAGGTCCAAGCGAAGCTCGTCGCTGAGAAAGCCGCCGTCACGAAGGCGATGGCGGACAAGCTCGCCGCCCTCAAGGCAGAATTGGACAAGCTCACCGCCGATCAGCAACAAGCGGAAGCGGCACTGGCCGAACAGATGAAGCAACTGCAAGCTTCGCAGGAAGCTGCCGCCGAGGTCCAAGCTGTCGCGGATAAAGCCAAGGCCGCGAAACAACTCTTCACCGACGCTTACGAGACGCCACACTAAGCGACTCCCGTCACAACGCTCACCCTCCATGTGAAAAAAGCCTGCCGTACAGGAAGTACGGCAGGCTTTGATTTTGTAATGACCCCGTTTGCGCAGAGCAGAAGCTTGTTGCGCAAAAAGAAAGAGGCGTCCAAATGGAACGCCTCCCAATTCAATTGCAGGTTAGCTGTGACTTATTCGCGGGGGCGAACAGCACCGATCAGGTCGGTGTAGTCGAAGCGGTCTTCATTGTGCCACAAAGGCATGCCCATCTCGACGCGGCGGCGGAGGATTTCGATCTTCTCAGGCGAACCGGCGGGAGCGTCGGTCGGCTCGAACTCGCCTGTCGCTTCGGGGGCGAAGTCCTCGTCGTGGCCATACTTCAAAATGGCGTCAAATACGTTACGAATGTTCTGCATCTCAAACTACCTCGATCAAAAATAGGCGGGCTGGTCGTTGTTGGCTGTGGGCAGCAAACTCTGCGGGTGTTCACACGGGAAACACCGCCTCGGCTGGGTGCGAGAGAGCCCGCGAAAAATTTCACAAAGTCTGGGAAGGCTCATTCACATGACTGCACTTTTAAAAAACGCGAGCCACCAAGGCTCGAGTAGTAACCTTCACAGACATCTTTTTTCGGTACGGCTAATTATTCTCAGTTGAAGCGGAATGTCAAGTTTTTTACCACTAGCAGTTGGCAAGTATTTTAAGGAATACCGCCCCTTGACGTAAGATGTCCCGCGTAGCGAATCCCTGCGGATAATGCCGAGTTTCAGACAACTGGCGAGTGGATGTGCCCATTTCGTCGGAAGCGTCTTAAGCCCCGAAAGCACTGCTTTTTCGGTGTTTTTGCGGCTTTCCGCCGAAGGTCTGGCGTGCTAGCGTCAGCCCTGCTTTCGACTGGTTTGCGCCTGGTCAGGCGGTGCTCTTGCTGGATCGTGAACGCTCGGGACATCGCTTGAAGGAGGGAGGTCTAACACCGCTGCTAAATCGCTAAGGGAATATTCTACTCCACAAACAATCTCTTAACGTTGTTTCGCCACGCCGCCCAGTTGCTATAATCCGCGTGGCTTTAAGAAAGTCTTAATGGATTGAATCAGGCGCGAGATTGCGACCGCCACAGCTACTAGACACTTAGGTAAATGGGAAAATAGGAGCCCCCAATGGGATGGTACCAACGACAAATCTCGTTACGGCCTTATCCACGCGGTTTTCATCTCGTCACGCGCAGCATTCTCGAGGCCCTGCCGGAACTCGCCCACATCAAAGTCGGCCTGCTGCAGGTCTTCATTCAACACACCTCCGCGTCGCTGACCATAAATGAGAACGCGGACCCAGATGTTCGCACCGACATGGAGAGCAGCTTCAACGCCATCGCGCCCGAGAAGTTTCCCTACATTCACACCTGCGAAGGGTCCGACGACATGCCTGCGCATGTGAAGTCATCGCTCTTGGGGTGCAGCCTGTCGATTCCCGTCGGCTCTGGCGAGTTGCTTCTGGGTACCTGGCAAGGCATCTATCTTTGTGAGCATCGCAACCAAGGCGGAAGTCGTCGTCTCGTTTTGACACTCTGGGGCGAGGAATAGTTCGCGCTACACCGCCGTGCGACCTACCAATCGCAATTGCGCCAGGTCATCGACCCAAGCATCGATGAGCGTGGCTTGATTGGCATTGGAGTCGACCTGCGCGATTGTATCCAAACACCGTTCGAGTTGCTCCGCCGCGACCTCCACTTCTCGATCCCACTTGCGCGCTGCAACTTGCACGCATTCGCAGAGCAAAGCGTCGCCAGAGGGCTCAAAGCCACTCAGCATGCGCAACAATTGGCGATAGAAATCGACCGCCGTATTCGCCAGCAGCCGCAACCGAGCGCGACGCAAGACGGCTTCCTTGCCTGCTTCTTCCACAAAAGTTGCCAGAGGTTTGGCGATCGCGGCGGCGTCAGGCTGGGCGTCGGCGAGAAACCGCAACCAACTCCGTCGAAACTCGCGCACTTCATCGCTGGCGAAGTCCATCGCAATCTCCAAACTGCCCTGCGACAACTCGGCGAGTTGATTCGCCAGCGCCGGATCGCTGACCAAGTCCTTCTCCACCAGCAATTGCGCGACCAAATCCAGCGGCAGCGGATCAAAACGGACCACCTGCGAGCGCGAACGGATCGTCGGCAGTTGTCGTTGCTCGCTGGTTCCCAGCAAGATCAAGACCGAGCGCGGCGGCGGTTCTTCCAGGGTTTTCAATAGGCAATTGGCGCTTTCGCCCTGACCGGCAGCGAGCGTATCGGCGTCCTCGACAATCCCCACTTTTCGCCCACCATAGAACGGCTTCAAGCCGATGTCGTGCACCAGTCCCGCTTGCATGCGCTTTTCGTCGGGGCCAATCAATTGATCGATCGTAATACGGGCGTTGTTCTTCTCGCGCGAGATCACGATCACATCCGGATGGGTTCCCGCCAAGACTTGCTGACAAGGAGAGCAGCGACCGCACGGATTTAACTCGACGTCGGGATTCGTCTCGCACAGTAAAGCTTGCGATAGTTTAAGCGCGAGTGTCCGCTTGCCGACTCCCGGCGGACCGACAAACAGGAACGTGCTCGCCAAGCGCCCATTCTGCAGACGTTGCCGAAATTCCTCCACGATTTCATCATGGCCATGAATGCCTTGCCAACTCATGCTATTGGCTCCTTGAAGAGTGGCAGCGCATGCGCTTGGATATCAGCGAAGATCGCGTCAGGATCGCGGGCGGCATCGATCACCACAATTTCGCGCGACCTGGCCTGCGCTTCGGTAAGAAATCCTTGCCGTACGCGCTGTTGATACTCCAAACCGTAGGCTTCCATGCGATCCGGCGCGCGGCCGATGCGACGGGTCGCCACTTCGGGATCGATATCGAGCAAGAACGTCATACACGGCCGAATACCGGCGATCGCGATTTGTCCCACCGTGCGGACCAGTTCCAAATCCAACCCGCCGGCATGTCCCTGATAGACCACATTCGCCAGGAGGTAGCGATCGGAAACGATCGTTTTGCCGGCCGCTAAGGCCGGTCGCAAAAACTCTTCCACCAATTGAGCGCGGGCGGCCATGAAGAGCAACATCTCCGCCCGGCAATCGATGGGCGTTTCGTGCGTTCCCAGCAAAACTTCGCGAATCCGTTCGCCGAGCGACGTCGTGCCAGGATCGCGACATGTGACGACGTCGTGTCCATGCAACCGCAACCAATCGCAAAATCGCTTAATCTGCGTGGACTTCCCGGCACCATCGACGCCATCGAACGAAAAGAACATTTCACTTTCCTCAACGCGAACTTACTAGCCACTCTTTTCCAGTCTAAGTCGCTGCCGAGCGCATCGGCAGGGGGCGTCACTTCGCAGGCGATTGCTTGGCGAGCGCTTCAAGTAACGCCGCGATGCCAGCTTTGGCGATCTCCGCATCTTGCTCGCCGGTGCCGCCGCCCACTCCGACCGCGCCGATCACCTGCCCTTCAACGACTACCGGCACGCCCCCGAAGAGCGTCGTCATCTTGCCGCCGCTCGCTGCTGCTGCGCTCTGCACGCTCAGACTGAGATGGACATTCACTTCCTCGGCGTTGGGGGGCAGTGGCCCCGTCGCAGTGCGCATGGTGGCTGCGGCGGTCGCTTTGGTCATGGCGGTATATACGCTGGCGGGGCGGGCGCCATCCATGCGAGCGAACGCCAGCAGATGCCCCCCGTCATCGACCACGGCAATATTCACCGCCAACTTCATGGCAACGGCTTTCGCTTGCGCAGCGGCCAAAATTTGCTGGGATCCAGACAAAGATAGCTTGATGTGATTGCTAGTAACCAGCGGCGCGGGGTCAGCGCCGCGAACCACACCTGCGGAGAGCAACAACAGTGTCACGATGACGAAACGGCGATTCATAGGATAGCTCCAGGCGAGGATAGTAATGGAAGTCTGAGGGGGAACGACAAAGTCACGAAGGCTCAAAGCCAGGACTGCGAGGATTGGTCAGGCGAATGAATACCCATCACCACCTCGCATGGCAATCGAATTTCCGTCTTCCTGTCGGAGTTGCTACTTTGTACTGGGATGTTCCGCCTTGAACACCGAAAACAGAAACCAGAGCGAAGGCAATAACAGCGCGCCGCCGACCGGCAGCGAAAGCAACACGAATGTCAGCGTGGTCGCAGGCGCGGCGGAATTCTGGAACGTGACATCGGGATAGAGCAAATACGGATGCTGCGCCAGTCCCCAGCCCAGCAATAGCAACGTGATCTCCCCGCCGGCAAACCAGCGACTAAGCGCGAAGCGGCGCGTGAATACCGCCCAGGCGGAACCCGCGAAACATCCCATGCCCAGCAATAGCACAGGCAAGCTCCGCGCGCTCACCAGGCGGCCAAAGAACCAGGGTGCTTCGCGCCAGGCGAAAAGCATGACCATGCCTGCCAGTAGCGCCGTCGTAGTGCCGGACACGATCGCGCGCAGGCGGAAATCGTCGCGTAAGCTCCCCTGCGTTTCATTGGTGAGATAGACGGCCGCCAGATAGGCACACGTCGAGAGCGCTAGCAGGCCATTGCCCAGACAATACGGCGAGAGCCAGGGCGCGACACTTGTGAAACGCACCTCGCCATGGTCGTCGATCCGGATCGCCCCTTCCGTCACCACGCCAAACGCCAGACCCAGCAGCACCGGCGCGATCACCGATGCCGCGCCAAACACCACGCCCCAGGTGCTGGTCTGGGTCAGGTCGCGTTCGGTGCGTCCAAGATAAGCGCGAAATACGAATGCCGCCCCGCGCAGCATGATCCCCAATAAGGCTAAATGGAAGGGAATGAAGAGCGCAATTCCGATCGCCGCATAGCCGCGCGGAAAGCACGTGAACAACATCACCAGCACGAATATCAGCCAAACGTGATTTGCTTCCCAGACGGGACCCATCGCCTTTTGAATCGCCAGCCGTTGCTGATGCTTACGCGGACCATTGGCGAACAAATCCCAGACGCCGCCGCCAAAATCCGCGCCGCCCAGCAATGCATAGGCGAGCATGCCGACCAGCGTGGCCAGCGCCGCCATGTCGTGCAACATGATGGGTGAATCAAGCATGTTTGCTCTCCTGGGTCGCCGTCGTGTCCCGGCCGAGGATACGAAGCAGCACAATGACCATCACCGCCAGCAGTACATAGAGTGTGGTGAACGCGTAAAACATCTCCGGTACGCCTTGGGCCGGTGTCACGGCATCGGCCGTGCGCAATACTTTATGGATCACCCACGGTTGCCGTCCCGCTTCGGTCACAAACCAGCCCGCTTCCAGCGCGATGAATCCCAAGGGTGACCCCAACACAATCGCCCACAACAGCCACCGGCGCTCGACGATTGCCGCGCGATTCTGCCAGAATCGAATCCAAAACCAGGCGGCAATCAGCATCAGCGCCGTGCCGCCTGCCACCATCACTTGAAACGACAGGTGAGTCAGCCCGATGTTGGGCCAATTGTCGCGCGTCGTTTGATCAAGACCCGGCACTTCTGCCGCAGGATCGCCGGTTGCCAGAAAACTCAATCCGCCGGGGATCTCCAGGGCATAATTGGTTTCCTGTGTCTCCTCGTCGGGCAAACCACCAATACGCAGGGGCGCCCACTTTTGCGTCTTGAATTGGCCTTCCATGGCGGCGAACTTTACAGGCTCGGTTTTGAACACGTACTTGGCGAGCAAGTCGCCGCTAAGCGGTTGCACGAACGCCGTGATGGCACCCACCGCCATCGCGCACACCAGCGCCGTGCGATGGTAGGCATCGCGTTTGCCATGCAAAATGCGCCAGGCATACCAACCGGCCACCGCGAACGCCACCGAGATATAGCATGCAAGCGTCGAATGCCACGCCATGAAGAACCACAACGGCTGTTTGAAAATGGCGATCGGATCGCTGACCGACACTTGACCATCGACCATTTCAAAACCGACAGGCAATTGCATCCAGGCATTTACACCCAGCACAAGCACGCCAGAGAGCATCCCGCTGACCGCAATCACCACACCGCACCACCAATGCGTCGTGGGCTTCAGGCGATCCCATCCGTATAGATACAGCCCAATGAAGATCGCTTCCAAAAAGAATGCGTAGCCTTCGAGGCCGAAGATGTGCCCCACCACCGCGCCTAGGATTTCCATGTACTTGGGCCACAGCAGGCCCAGTTCCACCGCGAGGGCCGTACCAGAGACCGCGCCGACAGCGAACAGCAAGCCTGTCACCTTGGCCCATTTTTTGGCCAATTGTTGATAGTGCGGCTGGCCCGTGCGGAGGTAGAGTCCTTCCACAATCACCAGCAGCAATGGCAATCCAATGCCAATCGCCGCGAAGATCATATGAAACGCCAACGACACCGTCATTTGCAGGCGGGCGGCGTGATACGGATCCATGATGACAGCGCCTCAAAGTGAAACTGCAGTGAGTTATCCTTTATACCGTCCAGGAGTGGCGAGAATGACGACTCGCCCGCGATTTTTTCCGCGATCTAGGCCACGCGGCAAATGAAACACTTGAGGTATTCGTTTTCCGCGCAAGTGACGGTGACGGGATGGTCGGGGGAGGCACCGCGCCGCTCCAAGATTTGAATATCCCGCTTGGTCTTCATGGCGACGCCGAGCAACATCGATTGAAAGTCTTCGCTGGTCACGCCACCGGAGCAACTGCACGTCACCAGGATCCCGCCTGGCTGGAGCAGGTCGACGGCACTTTGATTCAGCTTGTGATAAGCTCGCAGCGCAACATCCACACCCCGTTTGCCACGCGCGAACTTCGGAGGATCGAGAATGATGCCGCTAAAACGCTCGCCACGCTCCCGCAGTTCCGTCAAGGCGTCGAAGCAATCGCCCGATTGAAACGTCGCGTTCGCCAGGCCGTTGAGTTGCGCATTGGCTTGTGCGAGTTGTACGGCGTGACTGCTGGTATCGATCCCTAGCACCTTCTCCGCGCCGCCGAGTTTTAGCGCGGTCAAACCAAATCCGCCTGTATAGCAGCAAACATCGAGCACACTTCGCCCTCGCAGATACGCTGCGGCCGCCTTGCGATTCTCGCGCTGATCGAGATAGAAGCCGGTCTTCTGTCCAAGTAATAGTTGCACGCCGTAGCGCACGCCATGTTCTTCGATGAAGGAGATGTCCTCCGGCGTCTGGCCGTGACGGACGGTCGGCGGAAACTCGAAGCCTTCGAGCTTGGCCATTGCCGACTCGGCGCGCACGACAACGCTATCGGGATGCAGCAAATCCACAAGCAACGGCACGATCTCGTCCATCCGCTGAGCCATGGCCAGCGCCGTCGGTTGAACCACAAGATGTTTGCCGAAGCGATCCACGATCAAACCGCTTAGCCCGTCCGACTCGCTGAACACCACCCGCGCAGCACCTTGCGGATCGTCGTAGCCGAGTTCTTTCCGCAAAGCGATGGCGGCCGTCAAGCGCTGTCGCCAGAACGCAGTGTCGAGCTTATCTTCTTTTTGCCACGTATAAAGCCGGACGCGAATTCGGCTTTTGCGATTGAGAACGCCACGGGCGATCCAGTAGCCGTTCTCGGCCAGCAGATCAACCACGCCACCATCAGCCACGTCCCCTTCGATTCGATCAACGGCTGTATCGAGCACCCAGGGATGCCGCCCAAAAAACGGCGCGGCTTTGCGGGGACGCAATACGACTTGCGCGACGGGCTGACTCATGGTGAAACTCGTAACGGGCAGGAGAGGTCGGAGAATTCCGCAACGTAATCTGCTCACGCGCTGCCTCCAAGGGGGTGGATGAGGAGACTTTCTACCCTCGCCTGAGCGGGTGCTAGCAATATTTTTGCGAAATTCATCTCCGTCAGCGGCTTGCTATGGTTGATTATCACCCGCTGGCCAGCTTTAATCACGGTTGTGAGGTGGCAATTAGCATCTCGCAAACCCTCGCGAAGACTTGTCCGGAACGAGTCTTTGCCAGACATCTGGCGCGGGGGGCC
>JBGSHH010000349.1:0-1970 GCA_041752355.1 Pirellulaceae bacterium
CGCGCGGTCGGTTTATGGCGCGCCAGCGACTACGGTGGGCGATGAAGAGCCGACACCGGGGTACGATCCCGCAGCGATCGCACCGCCTCCCGCTAGTTTTGGTGGCGGCAATCCCCTGCGCTCTGGCAACTTGCAGCCTCCTGCCGAACTGGATGGCGGTCTTGAACCAGCGCCGAGCGAAGAACTCGCCGCGCCACCGGGACGGTTTCCCACTGACTCGGCACCGCAGCCGGAAGAACAATACGAACCAACGCCCGCCTTGCCTACGTATGGCGATCGTCTGCCTAGCACTGCCGGTCGCGGTCTTCCCTCGTCCGCGCTGCCTGAGGACGTGGCACACGATCCTTTGCCAGAAGCCGCGCCGCTAACAACCAAGAGTGTGGCCAGCGCCAAGCCAGGCGATCAGGCGCTCGAAGGGGCGCAAGCTCCGGCGTTGGTGATTGAAAAATTCGCGCCGCCGGAGATTCAAGTCGGCAAGCCAGCCACGTTTGAGATTCACGTGCGCAACGCTGGTCAGACCGCGGCGCAACACGTGCAGGTGAGCGATCATGTCCCCGCGGGTACGCTGTTGGTCGATGCCAAACCGCAACCGCAGGCGGGCGCCAACGGGGCGCTGCTCTGGCAGTTGGGGGCCATGGAGCCAGGCGAAGAAAAAACCATCGTCTTGCAACTCATGCCACAAAAGGAAGGGGAAATTGGCAGCGTGGCTCAAGTGACATTCGCCGCCGCCGCTTCCGCCAAGACCATTTGCACCAAGCCCATGCTAACGATCGAACACACCGCGCCAGCGAAAGTCTTGATGGGCGAAGTGGTGGCGTTGCAAATCGCCATTAGCAATCCTGGTACCGGCGACGCTACCGGTGTGGTGCTGCAAGCCGACATTCCCGAAGGCTTAGCGCATTCCGCTGGCAAAGAACTGGAATACGAAGTCGGCACGTTACGTCCCGGCGAAACAAAGAAGCTCGAACTCACCCTCGAAGCGGCCAAAGCAGGCGTGGTGCAAAGCACGCTCCGCGTCAAAGGGGATGCTAGCCTCACCGCGACGCATACCACGCAACTGGAAGTTACCGCGCCGCAACTGGAAGTGGCGATGAACGGTCCCACCAAGCGTTACCTCGATCGTCAAGCGACTTACACCGTGTCGATCAATAACCCCGGCACCGCCTCAGCGCGAGATGTCGAGATTGTCGCTTACCTTCCCAAAGGGATGAAGTTTGTCTCGACCGATCATGAAGGCCAATACGACGCGACGCATCACGCCGTCTACTGGAGCTTGGAGGAACTGCCAGCTGCGCAAAAAGGATCGGCGCAACTCGTGGCGATGCCGTTTGAGCCAGGCGAGCAGAAGCTGCGCGTCGAAGGGCGTTCGCGTTCGGGACTGGCGACATCGGATGAAGAGACGGTGCAAGTGGAAGCGATTCCGCAACTCGTGTTTCAAATCATCGATGAAGCCGACCCGATCGAAGTCGGCGCGGAGACGGTCTATCAAGTCAAGGTGACGAACGTGGGGAGCAAGGCGGCCACCAACGTGCAAGTTGCCGCTGGCTTGCCGCCCGAACTTCGTCCCGTGTCAGCCGATGGCGCGACGCGTGGCGCGGTGCAGGGTCAAACGGTGGTTTTTGAACCGCTCGGCAAACTGGCCCCGCAAGCGGAAGCGATCTTCAAGATTCAAGCCACCGGCCTGCGCACCGGCGACTACACCATCCGCGTGCAAGTCGGCAGCGACGACTCCGAAACACCCGTTACCAAGGAAGAACACACGCGGGTGTATGCGGATCGCTAAAGTACTTATCACGCTCCATTGTGATGCCGGTGGACAACGATTTGGGGAATATCAAGCGGAGCGTGATGCGTACGATGGTGCGGCTCGCGGACTCGCCACACCCTACTTTTAGGAACAACGAATCATGTCGCGACACCTCATGCTAACCCTCTGCGTCACGCTATTGCTATCCAGCCATGTTGCCTTG
>JBGSHH010000350.1:0-8115 GCA_041752355.1 Pirellulaceae bacterium
GGCGTACGCGAGGCCGGTCGGTTCGTCAAACGAAGGCTCCGTATCGCTCTTACCGGACTTGCCTGTGCCGGCGAGGGTTTTCACTGCGCCGCTCTTGGCATCGACGACCTTGATCTTGTTGTTATAGGTATCGGCGACGTAAATCATGTCGTTGTGAAAGACGACATCCAGCGGATGCTGCAACTTCGCTTCGTCGCGCGGCCCATCGACATCGCCAAACTCGAACAATCGGCCACCTTCGAGTTCCGCCGTGCCGATCACCGTACGAACTTCCTTCGTGGGATCGAAAGGTATCGCGCGGATCGAACTTCCTTCGCTATCGGCGACGAAGATCCATGTGCCATCGGTGCTAAGTCCGCTCGGTTGCGCGAACGAGGAGAAACCCAGCGCATACGGCTCTTTCGGCAGTAACGGGCCATCCACAATGTCCTCGCGACCATTGCCTGCAAAGGGACCGATCTCGCTTTCATCCAGCGGCATCTTCCAAATCTGATGCGGCCCCGCCATGGCGATGTAAAGGCTCTTGTCGTGCACCAACAGCGCCCAAGGGCTATTGAGCGCGGTGGTCTTCGGTGGACCGACCCAACGATCCGGCAAGCCCTCGCCGGGGAGCGCGTCTTCAATGCCAGGCCACGGATGCTTGGCTTGCGAACCGGTGCCGGAGATGGTCGTAACCTGTTTCGTTTTCAGATCTACTTTGCGGAGCAGATGGTTCTCCGTATCGGCGACATAAAGCACATCGCCTGCCAGCGCGCAACCTTGGGGATGGTCGAAGGTCGCTTCCGTGAACGAACCATCTTGCTTGCCGATAGCGCCGCTACCGATGGTATCGATCAGTTGACCATCGAGCGTCGCAACCACGATGCGATTGTGGTTGCTATCGGAGATGAACAAACGCTGGCCGGCTTCGTCTGCCAAGATCTTGCCTGGGAAACGTAGCGGCGTTTTGGCAGCGCGATCGGCGAGCATTTCAAAACGAATCGGCTGGCGACTGAGCGTTCCCTTCTTCTCATAGTAGGGAATCGCCTTTTCCAAGATTTCGATGAACTCTTCCGCTTTGAACTCGCCAGGGCGACCATACACGAGATGTCCTTCAGGGTCGATCATGACCACGGTAGGCCAACTGCGTACGCCGATGGTGTTCCACAGTTGATGCTCGCTGTCGTTCACAACGGGGTGTTCGATTTCGTAACGCAAGACGGCGTCGGCGATGTTTTGTGTGTCCTTCTCGCCATCGAACTTCGCGGAGTGAACGCCGACCACGACCAGCTCATTGGGATATTTGTGTTCGAGCTTTTTGAGTTCTGGCAGAATATGTATGCAATTAATGCAGCAATAGGTCCAGAAATCGAGAATCACGAACTTGCCTTTGAGATCCTTCAGGCGGAGCGGCCCAGCGGTGTTTAACCACTCGGCATCGCGGGGGAAGATATCGCGCTCGAAAACTTGCTGCAGGTCGAGGCGGCGCGGGAAGGGATTGGCGTCATCTTCTTTGGCTGGTTCGTCGCCGGGGGTGGTGGCCGGGGCCTTTTTGGTCTCTTGCCCGTCGGGCGGAGCATTGGGATCGGGCTGTTCGTCGGTCCCTTGTTTCGTTTCCTGAGTGTCCGGCGACCCCTCCTTGTCGTCGGCTTCCTCGGTCGCTGGTTGGAAACTAGTCGACGGATTGGCGGCGATGGATGGGTTCGCGCCGCCGCAACCAACGAGCGAAGTCAACAAACAACCTCCTACCAGTAGCGGCATCCAAGCCTTCAGCAAGGACATTTTCCAATCGGTGCTTCTCATCGCAAACTCCTCGCGTTGCTTCAACTTCCGTCCATTCCGACATTCCAAGGTGGCACTGTATGGTAACGGAATTCGGCGTCCGAGTGAATCTTTTCCCGTCGGATGAATAAAGACGATCGCCTGGTCCATAAAAGCAGGGCGCACCGCTAGCAGGTGATAAGCTACCCCTCTTGTTCAGCTTGCCGAAATCAACAGGCCCGTTAGAGTTCTATCAGCAAGGCAACTACGTCACGCAACGATTGAACCGGTTTTGCCGTGGACGATCGGAGACAAAATTCCCAGATTCCCAATCTTCAAAAGTCTACCCAAACGCTGTGGAATGGTCCCGTGAGACGCTAGCATGGGGCTGCCTACGCGGGTTGCTGGCAGCTTGCTGATTGACGTTACTCCTGAATAGAGCACAACTTAGGGGCAGAGGTAAATTCGGCTGGTGGACTGAGACGTTTGCCGCCGAAATAACGATATAACCCGATTAGTACCGTGGGTCGGAAAAGGTGGACCGAGGTTTGACAACCCCCAAAACGCGACGTAGAGTTTCGCGGCTCCCTGCCGCCTCGTCGCCTGCGGATTTCAAACCGTTCCCACCCCGGCGACGAACATCCAAGCACCCGAAGTCCCAATGGAACCGTCTGGGGCGGACGGCTGGTTTTCAGGAGGATCCTGCGGTGAATCGCAGCCTTACTATCGCACTGCTAATATTGTTGGCTTGGGCCGTTCCCGCGCCTGCGCAAGACTGGGCGAAGAAGCTCTTTAAGTCGCACACCCACGACTTTGGCGCGGTCGCGCGTGGCTCCAAGACCATTTACGAATTCCAAATGGAGAATGTCTTTGAAGAAGACGTTCACATCGCCGGTGTCCGCGCCAGTTGCGGATGCACCATTCCCAGCATCAAGCAAGAGACGTTGAAGACTTGGGAAAAAGGCGCGATCATCGCCGAGTTCAACACGCAAGCGTTCCTTGGCCAACGCAGCGCCACCATCACCGTCACCATTGATAAGCCGTTTTATGCTGAAGTCCAACTCAACGTCAAAGGCTACATTCGTAGCGACGTGGTGTTCAATCCCGGCACGGTGAACTTCGGCGAAGTCGACAGCGGAGTTGCGGCGGAGAAGACCGTCGAATTGACGTACGCGGGTCGCGAAACTTGGAAGATCCTTGATGTTCGCAGCGCCAATCCGAACCTGGAAGTGGAACTCAACGAAAAGGCGCGCGGCAACGGACGCGTCTCGTATGATATGACGGTGCGTCTGAAGGATGCCGCCGCCACTGGCTATCTCGAAGATCAGCTCACGGTCGTCACGAACGATGCGCGGTTGAAGAACATCTCGCTGCCTGTTGAAGGACGCATTGTTTCCCCGCTGACGGTTTCGCCTGGTTCGCTGTTCTTAGGCGTGTTGGAACCGGGACAGAAAGTGACCAAACAGTTGGTCGTCAAAGGCAAGACGCCCTTCAAGGTCGTGTCGGTGAAGTGCGCCGATAATTGCTTCGAGTTCAAGACCAACACGGAATCGAAGACGCTGCACTTGATTCCTGTGACGTTCACCGCCAGCGAAACGCCCGGCAAGCTATCGCAGACGATTGAGATTGAAACCGACCTCACTAGTGGCGGCATCGCGAGTTGCACCGCTAGCGCCACCATTAAAGCGGCTCCCGCCAAAACGGCCGAAGGCGGCACAGCGTCGGTCTTGCGCGGACGATAGCACGATCGCTGTCATCGCGACAAATCCTATAAGCTGGCGAACCTCACGCGGGTCGCCAGCTTTTTTTACGTCGCTACCCAACATCCCTCGCCCTCTCTGGGAAAGTGGCCCTGGACTGGCCCCATCTTGCTCCACCTGAGCAGCGCAGAATCTGGCGTTGGCTAAGAAATGCCCGCTGGCACGCTCAATTTGCCGAGTTGGATGTGGTTTACCGCAACTTGCTCCCGTTAGCTTGCTCGGGCTTCGTGACAATCTATGGTTCGGCGTCATCGTGCCGTTCCGCACATGACGCGCCCACTGCGCGCCCCTTAGTCGCACGGTGATGGAGCGCGACGGTATTCGCTTTACGCGGTGCCGCGATTGCCCCAGGAACCCCCGCCCGAGATGCTTGCCATGAGTTTTGAAGATCAGGCGATTATCGCCGAGTTCATTGTTGAGTCGAACGAACACCTGGTGGATGTCGAGACGCTGCTCTTGGCGATTGAAGCTGCCGGCATCGACTTTAACGCCGACGCCATCAACCGGGTATTTCGCGCCGTGCATTCCATTAAAGGCGCGGCCGGCTTCTTGGGCATGATGAAGATCAACGACTTGGCGCATAGCCTGGAGAACGTGCTCAATAAGATGCGCAATCGGGAACTCGGGCCCACTTCCGAGATCGTGGATCTCTTGTTGCGCGCCTCGGACTTGTTGCGTTCGCTGATCAACGCGATCGGCACCGAACGCGATAACACCTCCCACAAGTTCGACATCATTCCCTTTGTCACCGCGCTCGACTATTTGAATGAGTACGGCGTCTGTGACGGTGCCAAGGCACCGGTTTTCGTCGTGCCTGCCGATGAGCCAATCCTCGATCTAGAACTCGCCATGGTGGAGGAACCTGTCGTCGAGTCAGCGCCGCCGGTCGCGACAGCGGTTCCTCCTGCAGTTGGCGAAACAACCATCGCGCCGGTTGCCGCGGCGACGGCCGACGCCCCGGCCGACACGAACATTCGCGTCTCCGTGCAAGTGCTCGATCGCTTGATGAATCTGGCGGGCGAACTGGTACTTAGCCGCAACCAACTTATGCAGGCCGTGGCGACCAGCGGCCAATCGGGTCTGGAAACGATCTCCGCGCGCGTCGATCAAGTGACGAGCGAATTGCAAGAAGCGATCATGCAAACGCGGATGCAACCGCTGGCGCATATCTTCAATCGCTTTCCGCGCGTGGTCCGCGATCTATCGGCCAAACTCGGCAAGCAGTGCGAACTCGAAATCCATGGCAAGGAGGTCGAAGTCGATAAGACGATCATCGAATCGATCGGCGATCCGCTCATTCATCTGGTGCGCAATTCGCTCGACCACGGCGTCGAAATGCCGGATATCCGCCAGCAGCGCGGCAAGCCATCAGGCGGCACGATCACCTTGGAAGCCAGCCATCAGGCGGGCCGCGTGAACCTCGTGGTGCGCGACGACGGTGCCGGTATCGATCCCGCGAAGCTGCGCACCAAGGCCATCGCCAAAGGCATTCTTACCGCCGAACAAGCAGCCGCGCTCAGCGATCGCGACGCGCTGGAATTGATCTTCCATCCCGGCTTTTCGACCGCGGAACAAGTTACCGCGGTCAGCGGTCGCGGCGTTGGCATGGATGTGGTGAAGTCGAATATCGTCCAACTCGGCGGTACCGTCGAAGTGGAATCGGTGCTCGGCAAAGGAACGTCGGTCAATATTAAACTGCCGCTAACGCTGGCCATCATCCCCTCGTTGATCGTTCGCAGCGGTGCGCATCGCTTCGCGATCAGTCAGGCGAACATTCACGAATTGGTGCGCGTGAAGGGGAGTGAAGTCGCCACGCGCGTCTCCACGATTAAAGGTGCCGACGTGCTACGACTGCGGGGCAAGTTGCTGCCGCTCGTGCGACTCAATCGTGTGCTGAAGAACGAGCCAGCCACCATCAATACCGTCTCGACGCGCGGCTTGGACATCATTGTCGTCGATACCGGGGCCACGCGGTACGGCCTGATTGTCGATGGTCTGCACGACTCCGAGGAGATCGTCGTCAAACCGCTGGGCCGCCATCTGCAAGGCTCGCCCTGTTTGGCGGGCGCGACGATTCTGGGCGACGGAGCCGTGGCACTCATTCTCGATGTGGCCGGCATCGCCCACCTGATGGACCTCTCTAAATCGAAAGAAGCGGAGAAAGAAACACACGCCTCGACCGTGCAAACCGAGTTGCAAGCGACGCTCCTGTTCACCAATCATCCGAGCGAGAACTTCGGCATCCCGATGGCGGTCATCCGCCGTCTGGAACGCATTCGCGCCGATCAAATCGACCATGTGGGCGATCAATTGCTGCTGGAATACGACAACGTTTCACTGCCACTAGTGACCATCGATCAGCATATCAAAGCGAAGCCGCGTCCCGAACAGCAATGGCTCTATGTGGTCATCTTCGAATTCAACGGCCGAGAACTGGGCGTGGTCGTGCCGACGCTCAACGAGATTCGCGACTTGCCAACCAACGTCGATGTGCGCACCTTCCGCGAGCCAGGCGTGATCGGTTCGGTGGTCGTCGATCGTCAGGCGATTCGTTTGATCGACGTGTTCGAACTCGCAGCGAAGGCGTACCCGACCTGGGTCGCACAGCCGACGGTACTCGCCAAGAAGCAGGATGAGAACCGCATCTATCGCATTTTGCTCGCCGAAGATTCCGGCTTCTTCCGCTCGCAAGTCACGGCGTTCCTGGAATCCAAAGGCTATGAAGTCATCGGCTGCGAGGATGGTCAACACGGCTGGGAAACGCTGCACGAAGCAGAGCCCCCGATCGACCTCGTGCTCACCGATATCGAAATGCCGCGGCTCAACGGCTTTCAATTCTGTCAGAAGATTCGCGATAGCGAACTGTTCGGCAAACTACCGATCGTCGCGCTCACCTCACTGGCAGGCGAGAAGGATGTCGCGCACGGTCGTGCCATCGGCATCGATGAATATCAAGTGAAGATGGATCGCGATCAATTGTTGTCGGCGGTCGAACGCTTGCTGCGTCGCAATCGCCAATCGCAATCGTCCGACTTGCAACTCGCCTAAGCACTTCCCGCCCCGTTCCCGTCCAACTTCTCACCTCCTTCGCGAGGCCACGTAAACACAATGACAGATTTCAACCACGAAAAAGTCGCTGATGGCGAGTTGCAATTCGCTTCATTTCGCTTGGGCGACTTGCTCCTGGGGATCGACATCCATCAGGTGCAAGAGATCAATCGGAATCTCGAACTCACGCCAGTGCCCCACTCGCCGCCCGCGGTACGCGGCGTGATTAACCTGCGGGGCGAAGTCGTGTCGGTCATCGATCTGCGGACGGTGATTGGCCTGCCACCGATGGAAACCAGCCGTGCCACACGCAATGTCGTCGTGCGGCAAAACGGCGAGAACATTGGCCTCTTGGTCGATAGCATCGCCGACGTGGTGAAGACGTATCTAGACGATATCGATCCCTTGCCAGAGAACCTCGGCGGATTCGATCACAGTTTCTTCACCGGTGTCGTCAAGCTCGAGGCGGGCTTGCTGGTGATTCTCAATGTGACACAGACACTCGATGCCGTCTGCGGCGCGAGCGAATAGTTTTCAATAGTCCATTCCTCTCAACTTTCCTCGGCAACTGCATTACAAGGGACACACTCATGGGGCGGTTCAATTTTCTTCAGTTTAAGAGTCTAAAAATCAAGCTCTTGGTCTGGTTTCTGTTGCTTGGTGTCACACCGACGGCAATCGTGGGCTACTGCGCTTACGCCAAATCGAAGGCGACTATCGAGATGCTCACCAAACGCCGCGCCGAACTCATCTCGCAAGAGTTGATGGACAAGATCGACGCCACCATGTCGGAGCGCAATGGCGATGTGCAACTCTTCGCGGGCCTGAAAACGTCGCAAGGGGATGGTGCTACGATCACCGAGAACATGAATCGCTTCGCAAAACTGTATGGCTGCTACGATTTGATGATCGTGGCCGACCTGGAAGGTAAGATCGTCGCGCTGAATTCCACCGACTACGAAGGTAAGCCCATCGACACCGCCGCGCTCGTCGGCACCAGCGTCGCAGGCGAAGCCTGGTTCGAGAAAGCCAAGTCGGAAAAGGTGCCCGCCGGGGGCGCGTTCTGCTTCGATGTGGCCCGCAACGAGCGCGTTGCCAAGTACACGTCTGCCGATGGCGATTGCGTCACCTATGCAGTGCCCGTCGTCGATGACAGCGGCAAGGTCGTGCGCGTCTGGGCGAATTTTTGCTCGGTCGATCGCACCGCCTCGACAGTTCTCGATAGCGCGAAGAAAGACAATGCCGAGCGGGGACTGAACGTCACGCTCAACTTGCTCGACAAGCGCGGACTGGTACTGATCGACGAAGATCGCTCGGTGGAATTGAGTCTGAATTTGGCGGAAAAGGGCTTGCAAGCTGCCAAGCTCGTCGGCGAGAAGAAGAATGGCAGCATTCTGGAAAAGCATCTCCGTACGGGACAAATGCAAGTCAACGGCATCGCCTGTTCGAAAGAAAAGAACGGCTTCGCAGGTTTGGGTTGGGGCGTTTTGGTGCGTCAGGATTTGCAAGAAGCGTATGCCGAATGCACCGCGCTCGCCTGGTTCGCTGCGATTCTCACCGTGGTTGC
>JBGSHH010000351.1:0-3056 GCA_041752355.1 Pirellulaceae bacterium
AAGCTTGCGCGAGGTTCCCCCCGCGTTTCCTCGCTGACGCTTTTTGAAGTTGCGCATTCCAATCATCGTGGGTCGATACTCACTTCCTTGGGCCCCAACGGGGCCACCTTCCAAAGCCCAGGGCGCAGCCCTGGGTAGCGATCGCCCAACGTCGCTCCGCGAACCCCAACGGGGTTCACTTCCAGGCGCGGCGTCGTGCGTCGATTTTTGAAGGTCAACCCGTTGGGGTGAAGAGATCGTGGCTGACCGCGTTTTTCCCAGGGTTTCACCCTGGGCTGCGGAAGGTGACCCCGTTGGGGTCGCAAACTACAATCCCCCCAACACATCGAAAAGCGCAACTTCAGAAAGCGTCAGCGCGGCTCCCCCGCGCAATTCCTCGCTGACGTTTCGGGTTAGTGTGGACGACAGAGTGTGATGAATACTAAG
Source organism: Pirellulaceae bacterium (assembly GCA_041752355.1). Lineage (GTDB taxonomy): Bacteria > Planctomycetota > Planctomycetia > Pirellulales > Pirellulaceae > JAEZGD01. Next base: position 427 of record JBGSHH010000351.1, read on the forward strand.
TTATCTCCAAATCGGCCTTGCGGTTGGTGTCGTACCGAGGAGCCAACATGTCGCCCCCTATCGCTACCCATCGCACGTTTCTCACCGCCGCCTGGCGTTGGCTGGCGGTTTTGAATTATGAGATTGATCCGCAACTGTTGGCAGCGTTCACGCCGGGCGGCACGCAACTCGATTTTGACGCGCACGGCAAAACCTATATCAGCCTGGTCGGTTTTGTCTTCGAAGACACGCGTTTGCTCGGTTGGAGTATTCCCTGGCATCGCAACTTTGAAGAGCTCAACCTGCGGTTCTATGTCACACGCCGAGAAGGAGACGAACTGCGGCGCGGCGTGGTGTTCATCAAAGAACTGGTCCCGCGTTTGGCGATCAGCACCGTGGCGCGCTGGGGCTACAACGAAAACTATTACACCGTTCGCATGCGCAATCAAATCGTCAAGTGCGACCCATTGCCTGGCAGCACGAAGACGCCCTCCGCGACTTACGAATTCCATCACGCGCGACAATGGAACAAGATCGGCGTCACAGGCGCAGCAACCAGCTATCTGCCGGCGGAAGATTCGCACGAGGCGTTCATCCTGGAACACTACTGGGGCTACTGCCGGCAGCGCGATGGCCGCACGATCGAGTACCGGGTCGACCATCCGCGGTGGAATGTCTGGCGGGCCGCGCAGGCCGTCGCTGATGCTAACTTCGCGCTGCTCTATGGCGACGCGTTCGCGCCCATCCTGTCGCAACCACCCACGAGCGCTTTCCTCGCCGATGGCTCGCCTGTCTCCGTCAGCCATCCGCGCTGGCTAACGTAGCGCTGCCGACACGCTATAATGCGGCGATGAACAGCCCCGACCAAGACCTCATCGAAAAACTGTCGCAACGCGTGGCGGAACTGGAATTCCTCTTTACGCATCTGGAGCGCCGCGCCAGCGATCTGAACGATGTTGTGCTGCAATCGGCCAATCGCATCGACGACCTGGAGCGTGTCTTGCGCCTTATGTCCGATCGCAACGCGGAACTCGAACACCGTCTCGCCGAACCGCGCGATCCACTCGCCGAAAAGCCGCCGCACTACTAGCGAAATCCTGCGGATGAATCCGTCCTCTCACAAGCACTTCCCGTTTTCGATCTTTCGCCCTTTCGGGTTTTCGCGTTTCTGCCCGGCGTGATTGACGCCGCTTCCTGCAAGGTGATTCCGACGTACTCCATGCTCGTTAGAGTTCCTGGAGGATCGAGGATCGTCACCAAATGCCGAGCCAGGCGCGCTTGACGCCGCTTCCGGCCAGCTCGACGCATCGCACTTCTTGGAGATCCCGATTGCGCGATGAAATCTCGTGGGAAACCTGAGACAATTCCAAGTCTGTCGACTACCTCCATCGAAACAAGGACCAAATCATGAGCCACACCTTTGAACGACTTTCAAGTCAGATCATCGAAGCCGCCATCGACGTTCATCGCGAACTCGGTCCTGGCTTTTTGGAAACCGTTTACGAGAGCGCATTGAAGGTTGCCTTTCGACAACGTGGCATCATTTATGAATCGCAACGCGATGTAATGATCTTTTACGCAGGTGAGCAAGTCGGGACGCATCGACTGGATCTGATGGTTGAAGACCAAATCGTTGTTGAACTCAAGGCCGTCAAATCGTTCGAAGACATTCACTATGCCCAAGTCAAATCATATCTCAAAGCGACGCGCCTCCATGTGGGTTTGTTGCTGAACTTCAACGCGACTCGACTGGTTATTAAGCGTGTGGTACTTTCCGATCCACAACAAGAAGCTTACGAACCGAAAGATTGTTAGTTCGCTTCACACTATCGCAACCAATTGATCCAACTATTGATGAGTTTCTGGAGGATCGAAGATCTTCACCAAATACCAATCACGAAACCCCGAAATGCCGAAATCGCGAAAGAAAAGGCGAGAAGCAAGCGTACTTTATCCTTCTCTCTTTCGGGTTTTCGCACTTTCTGGTTTTCGCGTTTCTGCTAGGTGCGCTTGACCCCGCCTTCTGCAAAGATCTTCCGTTGTATTGGCGATCGATCGCGATCGTGAAGGATCGAAGATCTTCACCAAATACCAATCACGAAACCCCGAAAGCGCGAAAGAAAAGGCGAGAAGCAAGTGTACTTCTTCTTTCCCTCTTTCGGCCTTTCGCTCGTTCGGGTTTTCACGTTTCTGTCTTCCGTGTTAGACGTCGGTTCGCATTCGATACCCGTACCGGCGCTGGACTGTTCTCGCAATCGCCGATATCCAATAACGAAAAGCGCTATGACTTCGCGGTGAAGTTGAAGGCACTCTCGCGTTGCGCCAGTGCTGCCAGTGGTGCTGGAACCGCGTTAGGAGCGGGCGTGGCGAGTGGTTTGGCAGGTGTGCGACTGGCGACCAAGTGCGGCATCCACAACGCCTGATTCACTAGCTCGATCAAGACATTGGGCTCAAACGGCTTGCGGAGGTAATACGCGCCGCTTTGATCGAAGGTGCGATGAATCACGTCTGGCAGTTGATTCTGCGAAGTGAACATCACCGGCACATCGGCCTGACCATGCTCCTCGCGGAGTTCGCGACAAAGTGCCAAGCCGCTGTAGCTATCGAGATTCACGTCGCACAGAATCAAATCCAGATCGAGACTGCGGGCG
>JBGSHH010000352.1:0-11356 GCA_041752355.1 Pirellulaceae bacterium
CGGCAACACCGCAGGTGGTTTGATTGATGGTGCCAATACACTATCGCTCACGATGGGTGCGGGGCCGGATATCGTCAATCTCAACACGCCCACCGACGACACGTTCTCAGGCACAAACCTGCAACAAATCGGCTTTAGCGATGTGACCACGTTCAACGTCGATGCTGCTGGCGGCGATGATACCGTGAGCGTGAAGGCTCATCTCACTACCGTCTTCAATCTCACCGGCAATACGCCAGCGATCCTGCCCGGCGACACACTGAACTACGTCTCTGACGGCACGCCTGCCAGTTGGGGGCCGACGCAGATCGTAACTTTGGGCAAGGCGGACATCAATTTCAACACGTTCGAGAATTACACGACCGACGGCACGCTCGCGATCGGCGGCACCGGCAGCGACGACATTCTCGAGATCATTGCCTCAGGTCCCGACTCCGGCACCTACCAACTCACTTCCAACGGTGTGCCTGGACCCATCGTGGCGTTCAGTGGAATCCCCGGCATTAGCTTCTCGGGCCTGGCCGGTAGCGATCGACTCATTGTCGAGCATCCCCTGGGCGGCGCACTGACCTTACCAGTCAACTTCGATGGCGGTACTAGCGCCGGCGACAACGACGAGCTCGAGATTCGCTCCGGTAGCTTCGATCAAATCGTCAACAACTTCACGAATTCCCATAGCGGCACCATCACGTTCGATCCCGCAGGCCCAGCGGCAGCTTTCGTTGTGACCTATTCCAATCTCGAACCGGTATTGCTCAATGTCGGCACGGTCGCCGACATGGTGTTCAATCTGCCTGCTGGCGCCGACAACGCCGTTTTGGAAGATGACGCCGGCGCGCTCGCGAACACTTCGCAGCTACGCAGCGTCGGTGGTACGTTCGAGGTGACGTCATTCACGCATCCCACCGGCTCGCTGACCATCAACGGTGGCGCCGGCGATAGCGTCACCATCGCCACGACCGACGCTTTCACGACCGCTAACGTCAATGTCGCGGGCGTGGACAGCATTTCCGTCGCATCGCTCACCGCTGGCGGAAACGCCAACTGGTCGGCGACTAACAGCATCACCCAAACCGGGCCGTTTACGATCAGTGGCAATCTCGCCCTGACAACGACTGGTGTGAGTGCCCCCGTGACTCTGTTCAATGCTGGCAATCAAATCGGTGGCGAAGTCACGCTCACCGCGACGGGTAGTGTGCAGCTACGCGATTCGCTCGGGGCGATGGTCTTCTATCTGACGAATGTCGGCGGCAATCTGACGGTCCAGTCCGATGGCGGCAACATTCAGCAAACGGGCGTTTTCTTCACCATCAATGGCACATCGAGTTTCACCACCACAGGCGTCAACGACGACATCATCCTCGACAATCTCGCCCCTACCAACGACTTCATTGGCGCGGTCTCGCTGTTCACGAGTGGGCCGACCGGTAATGCGTCCCTTAGCGATCGCAATTCGCTCAATCTAAGCACCAGCAATGTCGGCGGCACCGTCTTGGCAATTGCCCAAGCTGGCACACTGGTTTCCTCGGGAACCGTCACCGCTGGCGGTCTCGTGACACTGCAATCGTCAACTGGTGCGATTACCGACGCCAACGGTGCGACCGTGAACGTTGCCGCGCCCAGTCTCTCGGCGAGCGCCGCGACCGGCATCGATCTCGATACCAGTGTGGCCACTTTGAGCGCCGTCAACAGCACCAGTGGCAGCATCCTCATCGATGAAGCGAACGCCGTGACGTTGCAGAATGTCACGAACAACAACGCTCAAATCACGATCAACACGCTGGCGGCTGGCAATGTCACGGCTGAGAACGTCAACTCCGGTGCCGGCAATATCAACATCACCCTCGCCAATGGCAACTTGCTTAGCGACGCCGATGCGGCGGCGGATATCGTCGGCAATTCGCTGGACCTGCGTGTCAGCACGATCAACAATACGTTTGGACTTACCGCCGCGAACCGTCTGCAGATCAACGCGGTTACACTCCGCGCCAACAATAACGCGGGTGGTTCGGCATTCATTGTGGACACTGCCGGTGGTCTAACGATGAACGATTCGACGATGACCGGCAACGCCGGTGCCACCTTCGACTTACTGGTCGAGAACGGCAATCTGATCAGCGCGCCACCTCCATCGCTCCGCGACGTGGGTGCTACGATCATCATCCTCAAGGTCACGGGTGCGACTAGCACCATCGGCTTACCGTCGGACGCCTTCCAGATCAACACGCCAATCACTTCCTCAGGCGCTCTTTTGCGGGCCACGAGTGATGGCGGCAGCATCTACATCACCGACCTGGCCGATGGCCTGGCGGTCGATGTCGTGAACGCCAACGGGGGCGATGTCAGCTTGCAGAGCATCGGCGAAATCCGCGACTTCAACGGCGCGGCGGTAAACGTGTTCGGCACGAACGTCCGCCTGGTGGCGGTGAACGGCATTGGGCCCGCGGATGCCATCGAGATCAGCGCCAACCAACTCGCTGCGAGCAACAGCTCGACCGGTGCCATTCAAGTGGTCAATACGAGTGGCGGCTTGCTCACGCTCGGCACGGTCAATGGTCTTGTCGGCGTAAACAACAACGGTAGCGGCGCGGTCGATATCGTCAACAACGGCGGCATCACGGTGGCCAACAATAGCTCGGCCACCACGAATTTCACGCTCACCACCAGTGAAACCGCCGCGACGAATGAGAACATCACGGTCAACGCCGGTGTCACGGTGCAGGCGGATAATGGCTTCATCGATTTCAACGCCGGCGATAACTTTAGCATTCCCGCAGGCGCCACGCTCGTCGCCGCTGGCAATGTCACGCTCGATAGCATCGACTCACTGGTCGATCCACTGGGGAGTTTGTTCGATTTCTTCGGCAACGTGAACGCCGCCAACATCGCATTCAATGGCAGCAATACCGAAGACACGTTCAATATCCAGATCGACAACATCGCGCCACTCACGCACATGGATATCGACGGCAACGATCCAGCCTTGCCCACGCTGCCAGGCGACGTGTTGAACATCTTCGGCGCGAACCTGACGCTAACGGTCAACGGTGTCGGCAGCGGTTCCTGGAGCTTCCCCGGCTCGGCCAGCTTGGACTATGTCGAGATTGAAACGGTTAATGCCGGTGGTCCTTATCACCTCGCGGTCGACATGGGCGCGCCCGGCTTGGCGGCATTCAACTCGGTTGACGCCGTGCTCGATCTGTCTGGTGCCGAACTCGAACTGCGTGTCGATGTCGATGACGATGCACGTGAAGCGTTCGGTGGCGTACTGGCCTTCAATGGTCCGATCACGAATATTCGCTCGTTGGCGATCCTGGGCTCCAACAGCGGCGAAGTCTTCTCGATCACGCAAAACGCTAACAACGTTCTGCCAGGGCAAACCGGCGGTCTCAACAATTCATCGCCGTTTGGTCAGTCGCTCGGCGGCACGTTCAGCGCCGCCGGTCGCACGCCGCAAGCAGTCAATCCGCCTGCGGTCCACTTCACGGGCAGTGGCGGCACCGATAACTTGCGATTCAATCTCAATCTAGCGGAAGATGTCGGCTTCTTCGCAAATGGCGCGGGCAGCGGCGACGCCAACGTGCAAGGCAAGCTGACGGTGTCGTTCAATGGCACCGAGAAATTCGAGTCCGATCAATTCGCCACCGGTGGCAGCATCGTGGTCGACAGCAGCAGCTTTGCCGCGCTCGCCAATCTGGTCATCACCGACCAGGGGACTCTCACCTTGGTCGATGGCGACAATGTCTTCACGGATGTCGAGTTCCAAAACGCGGGCATCGTCACCATTCGCAGCGGCAGTGGTGAAGAAGTGATCGATTTGATGAGTATCAACGCTACCGGCCTGACAAGCGTCACCCTCGACGCCGATAACTTCACCAACACCGACGATCCGGTCTACACGGGATTGAACATCCCCACCTACTTCGCCGCCGATACGATTCGTGTCCGCAGCTTGCCGAATGTCCCAGCCTTGCTGCTAGGTGGCGAAGGTAGCGATTTGTTCCAACTGTTCAATGGAGCCAATCAAACCAGCGCGATCCTCGGTCAAGTCACCATCAACGGTGAAGATGGCAACGTCGCCAACACCTATATCGATAACGATCGCCTCGTGATGATCGCTTCCGGCGACGTGGGCCCGGCGAATGTGCTGGTCACCGAAACCACGGTCCAAGGCCTCACCGGCTTTGCAGGCGTGGTCGATGTCAGCTACAGCAACATCGATTACATCGATATAACCACCACCAGTGGCGACGACAACATCGTGGTCGATATGGACAACGTCATCTCCGACATGAACATCGCCACCATTCGGGGCGACGGTGGGCAAGATGATTTCGACGTGCTGGGCGTCGAGAACTTCGTGGTGGCACCAGGTCTGCCGAAATTCACCGACCTGTTCCTCTTCGGCGATGGACCCGATGATCAGGCCCAAGGCGATATCTTCGGCAAGAACCAAGATATCTTCCCCAGCTTGTCCGTGGTGATCAACATTCGTGGCGGCTTGCCGACGCCGATTGCGCCCGCTGGCAACATTCCCGGCGACACGCTGTTCCTCGATATGTCGCTCACCAGCGCCACCGCCACAATCCCCGTGCTGGTCGACACGGTGGGCAAACCGGTCGTCGGCGTGGGCTATGTGGGCTCGGCCACGAGCGCATCGCACAAACCCGTGTACTTCAACGACATCGAAACCTTCGATGTCAACGATCGCGTGTTTGAAAGCAACCAGAACTCCGGCCAAACCAACGTGCAGCGTGGCGATCTGTATGTGCGCGGACAAGAAACCGCCGCCGATCGCATCATTCTGTATCACGAGAACCCCATCAAGTACTTCCCCGATCCCCAGCCTGTCGATAGCTCGCGGTTGCGTTACAACAACACCGACATCAAAGGCTTTATCACGATGCTGCCGACGCAAACCACGCTCGGCAAGTTCATCGCTTATGGTCGCGGCGGCAACGATCAGATCACGGTCTCCAACAGCCTCAATCGCGACGCTGAACTGTTTGGCCAACTCGGCAACGACTATCTCGCTGGCAGCACCAACGGCGGCAACGACTTGCTGGTCGGTGCTTCCGGTGACGATCGCTTGCAGGGTCTCGCCGGCAACGACCTGATGTGGGGCGACAATGAAGATGGCACTGGTAGCGGCAAGGATCGGCTCAACGGTGGCAACGGCAACGACGTGCTCTACGGCGGTGGCGGCATCGATACTTTGTACGGCGAAGGTGGTAACGATATCATCCGCGGCGAGGTTGGCAACGACATCCTCGGTGGCGCGGATGGCGAAGATATTCTCCTGGGTGGAGACGGCAACGATCGCCTCAATGGCGGTCGCGGTCGCGACATTCTGATTGGCGGCATGGGACTCGATACTGTCGATGGCGATGCCGGCGACGACATCGTGATCGGCGACGCCAGCAGTTGGGATCTTCGCACGCCTGCCAACGACTTGGCTTTGCAAGCATTGTTGTTCGGCCCCGGCAGCAACTACTGGAACAACCTCGCCAGCCCTTATGGCACTCGCGTCAACGATTTGCGTTCGCTGATCAATGGCAACATTATCGAGGACCTTAGCAAGGATAAGATGATCGGCGACCTGGATACCGACTGGTTCTGGGACATCGGTCTCAACGAGATGTACAGCGGCAAGTTGGCCACGGAAGTGCAGAACTAGTCGCTGCCGGCCCCGCGCATCGCGCGGGGCTAAACGGCACATCGCCCGTTTTACTTCTTCAACTCTTTATCGAACCAATCGGCGATGGTCCGCACATCGCCGAGCAACGTCGGCCAGCCGTGGGCGGCGTTGGGCTTGGTCACCAGTTCATGCTTCACGCCAGCGGCTTCGCACTTTTCCATGAAGAGCTGCGCCTGCTGAATCGGCACGAGCTTGTCGGCGTCGCCATGGATGATCAACGTCGGCGCGTCGTCCTTGGTCACGTGCGTCACAGGCGAGATCTGTTTGCCGATTTCCACCCGGCGCTGATCATCGGTGATCCGTTCAAAGCGTTGCGTGGCTTTGTTCTGCTCGTTGAAATCGAACGGCGGCTTGAAGCCATTGAGCACACCTGTACCCAGCGCAACTTCGCCTTCTTTGCCATAGTTCAAAAAGTCGGTCGGCGGAAAGAAGCAGGCCACCGCCTGCACGCGGCAACTCACACGATCGATGGGATCGCCCGCCTTGGCGTTGCCTTCATCGCTATCGGTACCGAGCATGAGCGACAAATGCCCGCCCGCGGAAGCGCCCGTCACACCAATGCGATTGGGATCGATCTTGTACTTTTCCGCATGGGCGCGAATATAGCGCACCGAGCGCTTCATATCGGCCACCGCTTCGGGAATGGTGAACTTGGGCTGACTTCCATGCACGACGGCAAACACCGTATAACCGCGTTTGAGCAACTCCTCGACGAAACCGGGATTGATCGCTTCCTTCGCGCTGAACCAGCCGCCGCTGATCACCCAAATCACCGCCGCGCCGTTGGCGTTCTCCTTGGGCGTGAGCACATCCATGGTCATCGCCAGACCATGCTTTCGCCCATAGACGACATCCTCGGTACGGGTGTAAATCGGATCGGCGGCAAGCAGACTCGTGGTAGTGAGCAAGAGCAGAGCGAGGGCGAGCAGGGTGCGCATGAGAGGATTCCTAAGGGGGTCGATCAGTGAATTCAAAGGTGGGACTGACATTACTGTCTGCCATCGGTGCAGGCCAGCATGCCTGCCCCACGTTTTACTCTTTCGCCTTTTCGCTGGCCAGCTTTTGCAGGCGTTTGGCCCGCAACAAATTGCCGTGCTGCTGTGGCGATTCATCGGCGATGTAGAGATCCTGGGCCAGTTCGTAAGCACCGAGTTCTTCATACGCCCGCCCCAGATTGTACCTCGCTCCCGAAGTCCAAGGGCCATCCGGATGCGCTTGCAGCGTCCGCCCATCGAGCCAGTCGACCGCTGATGCGGGATTCTCCGTGTCAAAGTGAATCAGACCGATCCAATAGCTCGTGTTGTCACGTCCTTTGGCGAGTTGCCCTTGCAAGGCTTTGAATTGCTGCGCGGCGACCTGAGGCTTGTTGCTGATCATCCCCATCACGTCGGCGAGTTGTCGCATCAGCTGCGCGCTCTCCGGCGGGATTTCGACGGTGTCTTTCGTGCTCTTGCGATCAAATCGCAAAGCGATCTCCTCATACTTCTTCGGCAAGTCCTGCACCTGGTCGATGTTCAACACTTCCAGAAAGAAGCTGCGTGCCGCCAGATAGCGGGCTTTCGCGCCGAGTTTGTCGATGGTGTTGCTGAAATTGCCTTGCAGATGTTTCGTACGGGCAGGACCGATCAGCCCGCGATTCTCGACCAAATCCCATTCGGCGGCAATGTTCTGATGCTCCGGAGGCATTTGCACGCGTCCATAAGTTAACTCGCGCATCACCGCTTCAAATAGCGCCGCCTCGATGGCGATCGGCCAGAGGTTAACGTTCGCGATGCCAGGCGATTTGCGCAATCGGGCGGCCAAATCGGCGGTGTCGATCGTCAATCGCAGGCGCCGCTCGCCAATGAGTCCGCGCTCGATGATCTGCATCCGTTGCGAAAGGCATTCCAGCGAAGCATCGATTTGCGCCGTGACGTTCTTCACGTCTTGTTCGGTGAACGGATATTTATGTTCCTCATCCACATCGAGCGCTCGCAGCAACGCGGCGTCGTTGCGAATTTCGTCTAGCGTTGCAATGCCTGCGCCACCGGGACCAGGGATCGGCAAGCCGATGGTGGTATCGAACAAATAAAGTTGATTGCCAATCAGGACCCCACTAACCCACGGACGCAAGCGATTTTCATCTTCGGGATCGATGGTGGAGAGCGTGACTGCATCGATGCCTTGTTGCCTGCAGAGCAGCGAGAAGACGCGCATCCGCTGCCACGGATCGCCATGGCCGCACATCAGCACATGCCACGGATAAGCCGTGTAGCCAGGACCAATCACGCCTCGTAACGGTGGCGGATACGCGGCCTGGCGAGGATCAGCACCGGTCGGACCTGCGACGGCGGCTTGCGGAAACGGCGGCAACTTATCGAGTTGCACGTTTCGCACCGTCCAATCGAACAACAAATAGGCCGCCAACAACGATTGACCTTGATCGCGATCAAGCTTCGACGCCGGCGCGCGAATCCAGGCTTCGAGTTCCTGGGGCGGGGTTTCTTTCAAAACCCAGTTACCGATTTGCCGCAGCAAATAGGCTTCTTCCAGGTAAAGCGGATCAGAACCTTGCACATCCAAACTGGCGAGTTCTTCGAGCGGTGGTAACGCGCGCAATTGCCGGGGCAAACGCTCGACCAGCGCGTCCGGCTTCCAATCGGGATTCGCCTTTTGCGTGTTAAGATAGTTATTCAACAACGCCAGCAAGTTGGCATTCGCAGGGCCGCGCTCGAATTCGTCGATCCGCGTGATCGTATCGTACGCCTGATCGAGTTCGCTGCGCGTTTGCGAACTGGTATCGAAGACGCCACTCGATGGCGAGGGGGGAGGGCGAGAGCCACAACCAACAACCACACTGCAAACAACGGTGGTGGAGAGCAACAAAACGAGGCGAGTCATCGAGGAAAAGTCTCCACGGTTTCGCGGATGCGGACGATCCGTTCCAAGAGCGCCCGCAGTTGCGAAAGCGGCACCATATTGGGGCCATCGCTGGGGCTGGAATCGGGATCGGGATGAGTTTCAAAAAACAAGCCATCGACTCCCAGCGCCGTCGCGGCGCGGGCGAGTGGTTCCACCATGGCGCGATTGCCGCCGGTCTTGTTTCCCAGTCCGCCTGGCTCTTGCACACTATGCGTGGCGTCGAAAATCACCGGCACGCCTAGCTGCTGCATGGTGGGAATGCTGCGGAAATCGTTCACTAAGCGGCCATAACCAAAAAACGTGCCCCGCTCGCACAGCATGACGTTGCGACAGCCTGCTTCGACCAATTTATGCACGACATTCTTCATATCGCCGGGAGCCATGAACTGCCCCTTTTTGACATGCACGGCCCGACCCGTTTTCGCCGCCGCGACGAGCAAATCGGTTTGTCGCGCCAAAAACGCCGGAATCTGCAGCACATGACACACTTCCGCGACCGGCGCGGCATGCTGCGATTCGTGAATATCGGTGGTGACAGGCAAACCCGTCTCTTCACGCACGCGCTGCAAGATGCGCAAGCCTTCCACCATCCCCACGCCACGAAACGATTCCGAGCTGGTGCGATTGGCTTTGTCGAACGAGGCTTTAAAAACCAGTTGCAACGGTAGCTCGGCGACCATCTCTTTCAAGCGCCGCGCGATATGCAGCGTCAGGTCTTCCGTCTCAATGACGCAAGGCCCACAGATCAAGAGCAGCGGTTGTCCTAGCCCGCAACGATAGGGGCCAATTTGCGCCGGGTTGTGTGGCTTGGGTGTGCTTTCCATGGCGAATTACTCATCGTGAGTGTTGTCGTGCGCGGCCGCGTGAAATCCATGTTCCTCGGCCCAGGTCGGCGAAACGAGCAGGGTCAGTCGGCGGGGTAAAATCGAGATCGTGACAGGCAGCGATCCGCCGGGATCGCCATCGAGTTGATAGGGAACTTCAGCGTCCGACTCGATGCGCACTTCTGACGCTTTCACCGTGACCACATCGCGCCACGACCGATGCTGCCCTAGCAAAACACCGCCAAGATAAATCAAACCATTCCACAGCGAGCCTTCTTTGAAGGTGCAAACGTTCAGGAAACCATCGTCCACCACGGCATCCGGCGAAATCTCCAGGCCACCGGCGTAGCGGGGAACATTCACCACGAACACCCAGCGGGCGGTCAGTTCGGTCTCCTCCCCCTGGGCATTGCGGCAATATACCCGCAGTTCGGGATACTGGTAATTACGTATCGAATCGAGAATTGGTTTGGCGTAGGAAAGATGGCTAATATGGCCACGCCGCTGCTGATGCATCCGCCGCACCACCTCGGCGTCGAATCCGCATCCCAACATCAGCAGAAAGAGCTGCTCGCCTGCCAGGCCGGCATCGAATTGAACGGTCGCCCCGCGCGCGATGATCGAGGCAAGTTCGTGCGGATCGCACGAACTATTTAGATACTTGGAGAGCAAGTTCTCCGTTCCCAGCGGCAAAATGGCCAGCGGCGTGCCTGCCGATGTGTAATTCGCCACTCGCGCGACAGTTCCATCGCCCCCCGCCGCCACCACCGCCCGCAGTTTCGCCGCGATTTCGGGCTGCGAAGTCACTTCGCGCAAACGATCCGAATCGGTGATGACCTCCGACGTGAGCTCGTGCGTTTCGAGTTCCCGCTGCAATTGCTCGATCAGATCGAGCCGCGCGCGAGCCCCCGCCTTGGGATTCACCGCCAGAATCACATGCTTGGCGGAGGGCGGCAGATCGCACAGCGGATGTTCCATGAATTTCAACACTAACCCGAAGCGTAAGTTTTAAAGTTGCGCATTTACGTTGGCGTGGATCGAGGAACTCATATCTTCGCCCCAACGGGGCGACCTTCCACAGCCCAGGGTGAAACCCTGGGGAACTGTGGCCCGTTCCTTCTCCCCGAACCCCGCCGGGGTTCACTTCAGGTGGCGGCATCACGCGACGATGCTTGAAGGCCACCCCGTTGGGGTGCGGAAATCGTCTTTATTCGTCGTTCTTCCCAGGATTTCATCCTGGGCTTTGGAAGGTGACCCCTGCGGGGTCGCTAACCCGAAGCGTCAGCGAGGCCCTCCTCGTTCTTCCCGAACGTCATCGCTCCCAGTGTGAGCCTTCGACCCTGTTTCTCCTAGCCCGGCTGGCTTCATCAGCCCGCTTTTTCCCCAGGCAAGGCGATACGGCGCTCGACGTAGCTTTCAACCCGCCCAAAAGAGTGTTTCATTCTGTTCTGTATTGTTTTGCAACACCCCCAACAAGGCAGGTGTAGCATAACGGAGCAGGGTCCCGACGAACACCATCATCGAGCGTCGCAACAATTTTTTCACGATCCTAACATCATTCACAGCAATATCTTACAGCTCGTCTTGCAAAAAATATTCGACCCATTTTCGCGAACGGCCCGCCGGATGCATTAAGGCTTCCCTCGTTGCCCAGACAAGAGTCAAAGCAACAAATCACTGGCCCGCGGGGCCTCGAATGTTGTCCACGGCGTAGTAGCCTTGCCCCTGGCTGCGTCGTTCTGCCAATCGGATATTGGCACATACGAGGCCCCGCACTTTTTCCAAAAATAACCCGCATTGCCAGCTCGGCAGCGCGGGTTTTTTGTTGTATCCGGCGTTTGCGACATCCCAGCGAACCTCCATTTGCCTTCGTCGCTCCTTGATGTAAGCTCGTGGTACGTCTGGGATTAGTTCCCACGACGCTCCTCTGTGG
>JBGSHH010000353.1:0-6012 GCA_041752355.1 Pirellulaceae bacterium
GTTCCGCTCGGTAGAGACCGGCGAACCGGCGGTCGAGAATGAACTCTCGGAACTGGTGCTGACGACGCTCGGTCGCTACGGCAGCCCTCTTATTCGCTATCGTACTGGCGATTTGGTGCGACCCGCGTGGAGTTTGCCTGGTGAGAACAACTTTGTGCTGCTGCAAGGCGGCGTGCTGGGACGCGCGGACGACATGCTGGTGATTCGCGGCGTGAACGTCTTTCCTAGTTCCATCGAGCAAATTATTCTCAGCTTTCCCGAAGTGGTCGAATGGCGTATGACCGTCCGTAAGGCAGGCGAGATGGATGTGCTCTCGGTCGAAATCGAAGATCGACTCGATGATCCCGACCGTGTCGCCGAGGAGCTACAGCTCCGCTTGGGATTGAAAGTCGAAGTTGCAGCCATGCCGCTGGGAACCTTGCCGCGTTTCGAAGGCAAGGGCAAACGCTTTATCGACGAACGACCTCGCAAACCATGAATGAGACGAATATGCCTGAGTTAGCGAATCTTGTTCCAGCCTTGCGCGAACAATTCCCGGCGCTGGCGCGCTGGTATCGCGATCGCCCCGTGACGTTTCTGGATGGTCCAGCCGGCACGCAAGTACCGCAGGCGGTGATCGATGCCATCGGCAACTATTTAGTGCAGTGCAATGCCAATCATGAAGGGGCATTCGCCACGAGTCGCGAAAGCGATGCACTCCTCGGCAAAGCCCATCAAGCCGCTGCCGACTTGCTTGGCGCAACCGATCCTGAGTGCGTCGTCTTCGGTGCAAACATGACGACCCTCACCTTCGCCTTCTCGCGAGCGCTCGCGAAAACATGGCGGCCAGGCGATGAAGTGGTGGTGACTAAACTCGATCATGACGCCAATGTTTCCCCCTGGGTACTCGCCGCGCAAGACGCTGGCGCAACGATTCGCTGGGTGCCGATTCGCATGGATGATTGCACGCTCGATTTGGATGCATTCCGCGCCGCGATCACCAGTAAGACGAAACTCGTCGCGGTGGGTTGCGCCTCGAATTCCACTGGTGGCATCAACCCGGTCGGCGAGATTTGCGGTTGGGCGCGGAAGGTAGGCGCGCTGTCGTTTGTCGATGCCGTGCATTTCGCCCCGCATGGCTTGATCGATGTCGCGGCATGGGGCTGCGACTTTCTCGCCTGTAGTGCGTATAAATTCTTCGGCCCGCATGTCGGCCTGCTATGGGGACGACGCGAACTACTGGAATCGTTGACGCCCTACAAAGTCCGCCCCGCCACCGATACCATCCCCGGTAAGTGGATGACCGGCACGCAAAACCACGAAGGTATCGCCGGCACGCTGGCCGCCATCGAGTATCTTGCCGACATTGGACGGCATCTCACCGATGTCGCGCTTCCGTATCGCCGCGCGGCGATTGTCACGGCGATGCATGCGATCACGCGCTACGAACGCACCCTTGCAGCGAGAATGCTGGCTGGTTTCGCGGAACTTAATTCGATCAAGGTTTGGGGCATTACTGATCCTGCGCGACTGGCGGAGCGGGTGCCGACTTTCTCCATCACGCACGCTAAACTTTCGCCACGGGAGTTAGCAACGCTGCTTGATGAGCACGGCATCTACGCCTGGCATGGCCACTACTATGCGCTCAACTTGAGCGAGTCACTCGGCCGCGAACCAGCGGGGATGGTGCGAATCGGTTTGGTGCATTACAACACGGCGTCGGAGATCGACTACTTACTCGCCGTGCTACGACAGATCGACGAATGATACTATGGAAGTCTATCCCACCAAACTCGAACGCGCCGGCACGAATCAGCTCATTATCGAGTGGAGCGATGGCCAGCGACGGCTCTACACCGCTCGCCAACTGCGCGATGGTTGCCCTTGTGCCACCTGCCGCGAAAAAGCGACCAAGCCCGTCGCACCAGCTGAAATCTCGTCGCTCATGCTGCCGGTGATTAGCGCCATCGACGCTCAACCGCTGGTCATTCAAGGGATGCAACCGGTCGGCAACTACGCCTACTCCATCCGCTTTAGCGACGGCCACGACACCGGCATCTATGCCTTTGAGTTGTTAAGGTCACTCGGCAGCGAGCAGCGGTAGGGAACCAGCAAGGCTCCAAGAGCACCAAGTGAATGCGGAGGGAAGACTTGCGGAGGGCGAACCACGAAGATACAAAGGCACGAAGAAGCGGAATTCAGATTCGTTTGCTTTATCTCTTGTCATTCATATTTTGCCTCGCCCGCGCATTCTTGTCTTTCCTTTGTGCCATCGTGGTTCCCCTACCTGCAAATTCCTACATCGGCGGGAAGTTAAACCCACCTGGCGGCAACCCGGGTCGTCCTGGCGGAGTCGGCGGTGCAGGCGGAGGAGCATTGATGCCACCTTCCTTAAGTTGATGGAAAGCATCTGGTCCAAAGCCTTCTTGCCCTGGACCGCTCCGCTCTTTGATGACTTCATTCTTGGTGAGATGGATTTTGCGGAACTCCTCATCCGAGATGACGTAGTACCAGGGCGCGAAGCGGGCGTTAAGCTCGCGCACTTTCGCCGCCGCCTTCTTACGACGATCACTGTAGTCGTCCAACTTCCGTTGGTTCTCGCGCTCGATTTGCTTACGTTTGAGATCGAAGGCCGACTCCTTGGGCTGACCTTCTTCCTGTGGTGCATCGGCCGCTTTGGGCTCAACAGCCGCTGGCGTTTTCGGTTCATCGGGATTCTCATCTTGTCCCGCGTTGCCCACATCGTCCGCTGGGGGAGCATCTTCGGCTGGGGAAGGAACGTCCGGCGAAGTATCGGCTGGTGGGGCATCGGCAGGAGGTGGTTCGGTGCCGGGTTGCGTCGCAGGAGGTTCGGGCACATCGGCAGGTGCATCAGGCAGCTTTTCGAGCGCTGGGGGTTTCAAGCGACTTTCGTCCAATCTTGCCAACACGAACAAGAAACGGCGCGGTTTACCAGAAGGATCGTTGCTGTCGGTGCCGGCACTGTTGCCAAATCGCAGAATGTATTCCACACCATCTTTCAGACCGACTGAGAGATCGCCATTGGTGCCGAGAAACTGCCGCTTATTTCCCATCTGGCCGAGGTAATAGCCCATCCCTTGCAGCGACTCGAGCAATTCCTCATTCTTGGCGGCGGCGTCATCGACCGACAAATCGCCACCCAGCCCGGCTGGCTTGGGACGCACATCGACGATCTGCAAGGTATCGATCGTTGTCTTCAATTCATCAAGCTTTTCTTTATTCAGTTCTTCCTCAGGCGAGAGATCGGTGGCAATGGATTTGCCTTGTTGGTACTGCGTGAGCTTATCGAGCACCCAACTATTGGCATCGGCGTCCCAGCCCACGGTGAGATCCAAGCGAGGATCGTACTCCAAGCGAACGCGACCATCGGCCGACGGACGGGGAAGAAACTGATAGTCTTTGATCGTCACCCGATCGATATCCCAAGGGCTGATCTTGAGCAGATCCTTCTCGATCCAATCCTCAAACTTGGTCGAGAATTTATCGACATTAAGTTCCACGACATAGATCGGATCTTGTCCCGCCTTGCGCACGAAGCGCAGATTCGGTTGATTTTGATCGGCACTACCGACGATTAGTTTGGCGAGACTCTTGTCTGACTTGTCTTCAAAGCTGACCATCAAACCAAACCCTTTGGCGCCTGCTTCCAGTTTTTCCGCGGTCGGTTCGACGACGCCATACGTTTCGGCTTGCGTCGGATCATCGCTCACCATGGCGATCACATTGAGGTTGATCAAGCTGGTAGCGGCATCGCGCATTTGATCCGTGGCGTCGGCCGGATAACCGCCGTGGGATGGAATTACCCACAAGCCTTCCTTCGAGCGATCGACCTGAAACGTCTGCAATTTGCCGAGTTTCTCATCGACCTTGACGATCTCCAGGCTGGCCGCTTCCTGCGAATCCGTGAAATCCTCGAAGAGCGGCTTATTCACCCACTCGCCTTCTCCCTCGCCGGCAGGCGGGCGTGTGACCACAAAGGCCAGCACCGCGCAAGCCACTGCCACGCCGGCATAGATCATCGTCTTGACGCTATCGGTCATCTTGTTGGACTCCGCAAACTACCACCAGCGACGGCGAATAAATGTGCCGCGCGCCGGTTTTTAATTATCTAATAAACCAACGCATCCTACCGCAGACGATTCCGCGAAATGCCTTCGCGTTCGCGTAATCGCCGACGTACAAACACGACCAAGCCCACCAGCAACGGCGGTAGCGGCGGCAATACCACCGCCCAGAACTTGTACTGCACTTGAATCTTTTGTATCCCTTGCTCGAATTCGCGCCGGGTCCGCTCGACATCGCTATCGCGTTTGGCTTGCAAACGACGTTGTGCCTGCGCGACGCGTTGCTGTTCGACAGCCTCGCGTTCCTGAATGTCCTGGACCAGCGATTGGTAGTCGTCGAGCGTAATATCTTCGCCGCGCGCTCGTTTTTCTTCGAGTTCGCGTTGCCGATCTTTAGCCGCCTTGGTGGCCTTCTCGCTTTCCTTCTTGAGATTCGCCACCGCATCATCAAATTCTTTTTGGAACTCGTCGGAACGTTCCTTTTCCTTGGCGCGAATTTCCTGCGTCTTAGCTTCGACGAGTTTTAGCGTGCTGTAACGCAACTTGCGGCTGCGAATTTCCATGAAGCGATCGTCACCCACCAGCGAATCGAGCACATTGAGAATGAACGTCACGTTGTCGAAGCGGAAGTTGAATTGATTGTCGGGACGATTGCGGATGCCGATGAACTCGTCGCCCAGGCAATCGACATCGCAGACATAGATCACGTGCATTTGGCCATTACGGTTGCGTGCCGGCTTCTCTGTCTCGTCGTCGCCAGACTTCTTCTTGTCAGCGGATTTCTTCTCAGTCTTCTCTTTCGCAGGCTGCTCCTTGTCTTCTTTCTTATCGTCTTTGGCTTTGCCTTTGGTCGTGATCCGCGCGGCGATCACTTTCTCACCATCGGCGCGGCCACGTTCTTTGGCGAGTTCGGTTGGATTCGCTCGATTGGCCATCCATTTGTTGAACGGATAGGCACCCGAAATGTCACCACTAGTAACGCACAGTTTCTCAAAGTCTAAACCGGTCCCCGACACGCGTTTCACGCCGCCAGGGAATGGAAACAGCACTTCTTCCAAGCCTTTGGTAATCGGATCGGTATGGTTGAGTGGATCGGTTGCCCCCGGCGTGTTATTGCAGACGAACACAAACTCCGGTCCCAGCGCCGAGAAGCCGAGTTGGGGATAGGGATTGTAAGTCTGCCAAACAATTTCCGGCTCGTAGATCGGTCCCGCTTGTTCACCTAGCACGCTCACACCGATGGCGCTCCACAACTGGCTGATGTTGCACTTCTCTTGCGGCTGTTGCTGGAACATGCTGGCCGGAGCCTTCGGCATGCCGGTGCCGGGAACGCCGAGAAACACGGATAATGGATCTTCAAACACCGCCGTCGGCACGCCCGCTTGAATGGCGGCGATGAGGTTGGGCAATTGCTGCGGCGTCATCGACGAAGGTTGCACGACCAATAACGCGTCGTACTTGTCCGCATCGATTGGCTGATTTGGATCGACCTCTTCGACGGTGTATTGCTGTTCGAGTTCGGTGACGATGCCCCGTTTGGGGATCGGCCGCGGTTGTTGCATCATCCCACCCATGCTGATGCCGCCCATCAGTTGCGCATCGGTTCGCACGACACCGACCGTAAAACGTTCATCGCGGCCGACGGTGATGATCGAACGCACCAGTTCATATTCGACTGGCACACCGTACTCGAAGAAGGGAATGACGATCTTCTCAAGTCCGCACGTAAACGCCGCACCGAGAATCACGCGATCGTCGCGGAACGAGCCGCGCGTTTGCGAGTTGACTTGCTGCGACTTGATGCCATACCGCTGGTCGGCCAGTTGGGCTTCGTCACTGAACGGGTCGATATTGTCATGCACGAAGACTTGAATGTTCTTGCCACCCAGTTGCTGAAACTCTTTGAGCATCGAGATCAGATCGTGGCGCACCTTGAGGTAATCTTCCG
>JBGSHH010000354.1:0-4239 GCA_041752355.1 Pirellulaceae bacterium
CCGACCACGTCCGCCCCGACCGCGTCCGCCACCACCTCGCTGGCCACCGCCGGGGTTCTTGGCGCGGGAGTCCATATTCGCGCCCACGACGATGCCCACCGCGTCTTGCCAGGTGGGAATGCCGCGATGTTCGGCGTTGTCGACGATGTCGTCTTCGATTTCATCCTCATCGTCCAAATCGTCCCGTTTCGCGGTGCGCCGAGCAGGCTCGGGGCGACGCGCACGCGGGGGTGGACCGTTACGCGTAGATTCGCTACGCGTAGATTCGCCGCGGGCAGGCTCGCGACGAGCGGGTTCGCGACGGGGTGGCGGAGCGAAATCGTCGTCCTCCCCAATCACTTCGTCTTCATAATCTTCCGCGGCAGGCACATCCGCATCCAGGGGAGCGACTTCCGCTTCCGTTTCGCGACCACGGCCACCACGACGGCGGCGACGGCGGCGACGACGCTTCTTATCGCCATCGGCAGGTGCGTCGCCATCGCGATCAGAAATGGCTTCCGGTTCCTCACCCTCATAGGTATCGAGTGGAACCTGGTAGTCGTCCTCAGGCTCGTCATCCATGGGATCCAGTCGATCTTCCATCGGATCGACGTAGTCATTCACAGGCAACATGATTTCCTCGCGTTCCACGCCAGCTTCACCGCGACGGCGGCGGCGGCGGCGACGAGGGCGATCGCCGGCAGGAGCTTCATCGCGGGCTTCGCGGGAAGCAGGTTCGCGGGAGGCAGGTTCGCGGGAGGATGGCTCACGCGAGGCAGGCTCACGGGACGCGGGCTCGCGATCAAGATCCTTGCGACCATATTCGTCGCGGCTGCGCGGCTCGCGGGATTGGGGCTCGCGCGCCTGAATTTCGCGGGGTTGGGATTCGCGCGCCGGAATTTCACGCGCCTGTGGCTCACGGGATTCTCGCTCGCGACGAGGCGATCGATCGCCACCTTGTGCTGGCCGGGCTTCGCCACGACTTGGTGGAGCATTGCGACCTGCCGACTGAGGACGAGGGCGCCGCCAGCCAATGTCATCCGGCTTATCCTCAGCGCTTTCTTCATCTTCACCCAGGGTGAGATCATTGCCCCCTACTTCACCACTGATCACGAATTCCTCGACGCGCTGTTCCGGCGTGGAGGCCGGGGGCGTATCGCCGAGCAAATCCCACAAGTTCTTGGCCGAAGGGCTGGGCGAAGTTGAGAACGAGGGCGGAACGGGCGCCGCAGGGGGCGCGACAGCTTCCACCTCGGCCTCTTCTTCTTCCGGTTCAGGCTCCGGATCAGGAGCACGCAAACCCAAAGCGTTGAGCACTTTGCCCCAATTGTCTTTACGCTTGGGAGCAGGCTTTTTGCCCGGTGCGGCCGGAGGAACACTGGCGGCAGGTCGTGTCACGGCGGCTTCCGCCACAGGCTGCTCAACAGCGGGAACTTCCGCCACAGCGGGTTCCGTCTTGGGTGGCGCAACTTCGGCAGGAGGAGGAGGGGGAGATGTGGGGGCCTTGGCTTCGGGCAGTTTGGCTTCGGGCGGAACTTTGGCTCCGACCATGCTGGCCAAGGTAGCCCAATGCGACTTCTTGTCAGGTGTGGACATGCGAGACTTTGCAAGAAAGATGCGGCCGGCGAACAATCGCGGACTCGGCGAGTCCGGCTCAGCACAGCCAAAATAGATACTACCTGAATATAGCGGTTCTTAGTGATGCTGGGAAGTCGTTTGCCGGTCGATGTTTAGGATTCCTCGCGCCTTTACCAACCGCGTTTCCATCGCAGCTACCGAAAAGACGGTACAATTCCTTCAACAAAACAACTTTTCAACGGACGGAAAGGATGACCCGGATGCCTAGCCATGTTTCCCCCACCGATCCCCTCCCCTGGGCGGAAGAAGTGGAAGTCAGCGGTCATATCATCGATAGCCTGATCCTGCCCAAGATTTTGGACTGCATCACGTCTGGTGGCGGCGCGTTCCATATCAAGAACATTAGCATCGGCCAGGGACGCGACGACCCCAGCCATGCTTTGATCCAAGTTCGCGGCCCGACCGAACAACGCCTGCGCGAGATTCTGGACACAATCTCCGATCACGGCGCGCGACCGATTGTCGATCACGATTGTCGCTTGGTCGCGGCCGATGTCGCTGGTGCGTTTCCCGAAGGCTTCTACAGCAGCACCAACCAACGGACGGAAGTCCGCATCGACGGCCATTGGCAACCGGTGGAGTTGCAAGAGATGGATTGCGGTATTGTCGTCGATCGCGCTAGCAATCAGGCACGCTGCATTCCAATGACCGAAGTAGCACTGGGCGACCAGTTGATCGTCGGACACGCCGGCGTGCGTGTCTTCCCCGAGGAGCGCGCTACGGCCGCGCATTCGTTTGAGTTTATGAACAGCGCCGTCTCAACCGAGAAACCCAAAGGGATCGCCATTCGCCAGGTCGCGGACCAACTGGTCAAAACCAAACGCGCCGGCGGCAAGTCGCTGTTAGTAGGTGGGCCAGCGATCGTGCATACTGGCAGCGGCGAGCATCTGCAAAAGCTGATTCGCGGCGGCTACATCCAGCGACTATTTGCCGGCAATGCACTCGCGACACACGATATCGAACAGGCGATCTTTGGCACGAGCTTGGGGGTGCGATTGGATTGTGGTGATATCGTCGAAGCAGGCCACGAACATCACTTGCGCTCAATCAATCGTATCCGGCGATTGGGCGGCATTCGGCAAGCGGTCGAAAAAGGAGAACTCAAGTCGGGCATTATGTTTGAATGCGTGCGAAACAACGTCGAGTTCCTGCTGGCTGGCAGCATCCGCGATGATGGCCCGTTACCGGACGTCATTACGGACGTCATCGAAGCGCAACGCCAGATGCGCGAGCAGATTCGCGATGTTACGTTCTGTTTGATGATCGCCACAACGTTGCATTCCATCGCCGTCGGTAACTTGCTGCCAGCGTGGGTGCAGGTGGTGTGTGTCGATATCAATCCTTCGACGGTAATCAAACTCAACGACCGTGGCTCCTTTCAGACGGTGGGATTGGTGACCGATGTGGAACCGTTCTTGCGAGCATTGGTGCACGAAGTGGAAATATTGGAATCAAATAGTCGTTGATCATGCCTAAAACAACGCCTCATATTTTGATGTGTCCGCCGGATTTCTACGAGATTGATTACGAAATCAATCCGTGGATGGACCGCACGAAGCAGGCCGATCGCCCGCTGGCGCAACGGCAATGGCAGGCGTTGCACGATATCCTCGTAAAACTTGGGGCCGAGGTCTCGCTGCTCGCTCCGGTCGCTGGCTTGCCGGATTTAGTTTTCACCGCCAACGCCGCCATGATCTATCGCAAGCAGGCGATTTTATCGCATTTTTTGCATCCCGAGCGGCAGCGCGAGGAAGACCATGACGCGCACTGGCTCGCTGCGCATGGCTTCAGCGTCACACGATTGCCGAGCGAGATGTATTTTGAAGGCGCAGGCGACGCGCTGTTCTGCGGCGAGACATTATTCGCTGGCTATCGCGTGCGCAGCGATGCTAAAGCGCAACAAAAAGTGGGCGAGTTAATCGGCAAGCGCGTGATTCCGCTGGAACTCGTCGATACACACTACTACCATCTCGATACGTGTTTCTGTCCGTTGTCGACCACGCACGCCATCTACTATCCGCCTGCGTTTGATGACTATGGCCAGCGCGTGCTGAAAGACCTGGTACCGAATTTAATTGAGGTCGTCGACGAAGAAGCCCATTCGTTCGCGTGCAATGCGGTGGTGGTAGGCAAGCACGTGGTGACCAATGCTGGTTGTCCGCTGTTACATACAGCGCTCGAAGCGCTGGGTTTCGTCACGCATGCCACGCCGCTCGGCGAGTTCGTGAAAGCCGGCGGCAGCGCGAAGTGTCTCACGTTACGCCTCGATGGCGAAGAAGCAGCCGCGTGGCGCTCTACGTAGCTTTCTCCGCTACCAAAATGCTCACCGAACTGGGCGTCGGCACGATTTCGATGAGCTTTAAGCCTGCCACTGCGAATAGCGTGCGATACTCTTGGGCGGTGCGTTCTTTTCCTTCGGGTATCACCAGCATCGTCAAGTCGAGCCACTTGCCCAGATCAAACTCGTTGCCATCTTGAATGACACTTTCCATCACCAACACTTTGCCACCTGGTGCCAAGGCGGTGGCGACGTTGCGCAGGATTGTCGTGCATTGCTCGTCGTTCCAATCGTGGATGATATGCCGCATGGTATAAGCATCCGCGCCGGCGGGCACCGCCTCA
>JBGSHH010000355.1:0-5426 GCA_041752355.1 Pirellulaceae bacterium
GCCATGCCTAGTTCGCTTCCCAGCGCGTCGCAGTCGGGGCGGATATGGCTGGTGAGCAAGAAGCGTTGTTTGCTACGAATGATTTCGGCGAAGCGGGACCAGTTGGGTGTCATGAGTGCTGTCGGGTCGGGGAACCGAGAAGAGGATGTGGTTGTGCGACGAGAGTCAATCGTATCCGTCAGCGATTTGGCTTGCCACCGCGACGTCGAGCGCGAGCTGAGCCTTCAGTGCATCGACCGACGCGAATGGCTGAATGTCCCGCAGGCGGGCGAGAAAGTCAACCTCCAGGGGCTGTCCGTACAATGCGCCCTCAAAGCCAATCAAATGGACCTCCACCTTCAAGGCGTGCTCGCCAAACGTTGGGTTCGGGCCAATATTGATCGCTGCGGGCCAGATTTCGGTGGTCGTAATCGCGCGCCCCGCATAAACGCCGATCGCGGGGAGTAACGTGTCGATGGCTTCGACATTGGCGGTGGCGAAGCCGATTTTATGTCCTCGCCCCGCGCCATGGGTGACCAGACCGCGAATACGGTAGGGTTGCGTGAGCATGGTGGCGGCCTCGGCGACGTCGCCTTGGTGAATCAGTTGCCGCACACGGCTGCTGGAGACAAATTCGCCTGCTTCGACAAAGGGCTCCACGACTTCCAGCGACAAACCGGCATCGTGGCAAAGCATTTTGAGCGTTTGTATGTCGCCGGCCCGTTTGTGACCGAAGAAGAAATTCGGCCCTTCCACCATGGCCTTGGCATCGAGCGCATCGCGCACAATGCGATTAAAGAAGTCGACTGGTGAATGCGACAGCAGCTCTTCGTCGGTGGGATAAGCGATGACAGCATCGATGCCCAAATCGGCCAACAGCGCCGACTTGCGTTCGGTCCAGGTGAGCGGCGGCGGTGCTTCATGCGGACGGAGCAGTCGCACGGGATGGGGATCAAACGTGAAGACAATCGCCGGACCGCCAACCGCTTTCGACTTGGCGAGCAAGCGCTCCACGATCCGCGCGTGACCGCGATGGACGCCATCAAAATTGCCGATCGAGACGGCCCCACCCCGTAGTCGGAGCGGAAAATTTTCGAGACTGCGCAAGAGCTTCATCTGCTCGATTGTGTCCCAAAACGAATGGTTTCACAATCGAGCTTAAGCGGGTGCAAGTTTTCGCCACGCGGCCGGCAAATGATGGATGATGTCGGTGGCGGTCATGCCGACCACACCCAGTTCCTCGGCCGCCAGGTCGCCCGCCAATCCATGCGCAAATGCTCCCAAACGGGCGGCATCGAACGGCGTCAGGCCTTGGCACACGAGCGCGGTGATGATGCCGGTCAACACATCGCCTGAGCCACCTTTGGCCATGCCTGGGTTACCGGAGGTGTTGTGAAATTCCGTATGGCCATCGGTGATCAGCGTGCGATGCCCTTTGAGCAAGATCACGAGTCCATGCTGGGCTGCTAATTGCTGGGCGTTCAACTCGGGGGCATGGGCGGCTTGCAAGCGCGCGAATTCGCCCGGATGCGGTGTGAGGATGCGCGGCCCGCCGGAGTGACTGAGTCCTCCCACCGATGCCGCCAAGGCGTTGAGGGCATCAGCGTCGATCACCATCGGCTGCGGCAGAATGCGATACAGCCAACCAACAAGTTTTGTCAGGCCTTCGCTTTGTCCCAGGCCGGGACCAATCGCGACGCAAGTGGCGACTTGCGCTAGTTCGTGAATGGCTTCGAGCGCGGATGAGGATATTTGTCCGTGATCATCGCTATCGAGCGCTGCGCTCATGTAGCAAGGATCGAACTGGGCGACAATGCCGAGGCAACTTTCGGGTACCGCCAGTTTGACGAGGCCTGCGCCGGAACGTAGCGCCGCCATACCCGACAGAGCGATCGCGCCGCACATGCCGCGCGCGCCACCAATCAATAGCGCTCGTCCAAAATCGCCTTTGTGGCTCTCGGGATCGCGCGGTTCAAGTTTCGGTAAATCGACAGGAATAGCCGTTTCCACAACGCAGCCCCCATGTTGGCCTTGCCAGGAATTCTAAGATTCGCATTGATAAGTGCAGGCCATTAAACCGGATTTACGGTCATCCGCAAAGGGCGGCCGCCCCTATTCGCGGGGATGTAATCGCCCCCTCATGGCGCGTTGGGCGATCATGCCCGCCACATAACCTGCTTTAAAACCCGCGTCGATATTTACCACGGTGACGTTGGAGGCACAGCTATTGAGCATTCCTAACAATGCCGCCACACCGCCGAAACTGGCGCCATAGCCCACGCTGGTCGGCACAGCGACCACAGGGCAATCGACATAGCCGCCGACCACGCTCGGGAGCGCGCCTTCCAGTCCGGCGACCACGACAATCGCGTCGGCCGCGCGTAAAGTCGACAAATGTTTGGGCAAGCGATGTGGTCCCGCCACGCCGACGTCATGCACCATGCTCACCGCCACCCCCATCCAATCCAACGTCTCGCGCGCTTCTTCCGCCACCGGAAGATCGCTCGTGCCAGCTGTGACCACCACGACTTGTCCGAGCGTTTCAGGCTGCTCCAGGCCTTCGGCGAGGGGTGAAGCAATGCGAAACGTGCGAGCGACTTCGTGGTAATGCCCGGCGGAAAACTCGATCCGCAAGGCAGTCGCTTTTTCGGCGGAAATGCGCGTCGCCAGGACCGGCAAGCGTTCGTCTTGCAGTCGTCGCATGATCTGGATCAATGTCGCGACCGATTTACCCTCACCAAAGATCACTTCGGGATAGCCACAGCGTCGGCGCCGATCCAAGTCGAGCGTTGAATCATCCAGGGAGGCCGTCTGCGCGGCGGCGATCATTTGCAGGAAGGCATCTGGAGCGAGCGAGCCTTGCAGCAGTTGTCCAGCCAGGCGTTGTAGTTCATCAGTTTGCATGGCAATTGGTGTGCTGTGCACACCCTACGGAATTACAACTTCAACTCCAGCGGAAAATCCGAGAGCAATTCTACGCCCGTCTCGGTCACCATATAGTCGTTCTCAAGCCGCATGCCGGCTTTGAGTTCGGGCGCGTACAAACCTGGCTCGGCGGTGAACACGTCGCCGACTTCAAACACATCTTCCCAGTGCGGGTTGAGATGCGGCGTCTCGTGCGGAAACAAGCCGATGCCATGTCCCAAGTGATGCGCGAACTTACCATGCGGCGATTTGTCGAGAATCGCCTGGGCTTCGTGGAAGAGTTCCTGGCAACTCTTGCCTGGCTTGACGGTGGCCTGCAAATGCTCAAACACAGGCAGGATCGCCTGCCAGGTTGTTAGTTGCTCGGGGCTCGGCTCGGTGACGGCGATTGCGCGGCAGTTGTCGGCGAAGTAACCACGAAAGGCGGGACCAAGATCGAGGATGTATAACTCGCCCGCTGCCGCCACGCGATTGGAACGCGGCGGGCCACCCATCTCGCCACAGGCGTAATCATTGCCCGTACCGGTGAGCATCTCGCCTAGCTCGCACACGGCGACCGATTGGAGTTCGTTGAAGACATCAAGTTCGCTGATGCCGGGCTGAATGATTTCCCTGGCCTTGGCGTACATCTGGCCGGTGCTGGCGATTGCTTTCTTGAGTCGCGCGAGTTCATCGGCATCCTTCTTGCGACGCAGCCGATAGAGCGACGGCTCGATATCGACCAATTGCCCGCCGAGTTTCAAAAGATGCTGCGTGAACGATGAAAACTCCACGCCCAAGCGTTTGGGAACCGGCTTGCCGGCGAACGCCTTGAGTAGCACGGACGACGACGCGGCCCTTTGATCGTTCCGCAGTGTGCTGTGCCACTGCGCTTCGTAGGTGAGCATCTCATCGGCGGCGGCCACGGCGGGCGGTTGATTGGGAGCGACGAGCGTGACTTTGCCGCTGGCTTCGATCGCCGCCACAGGCGACATGGTCCAAGGGAACCGCGGTCCGACGAAGTACTGCACGTGCTCGGTCTGCGTCACAATCACCAGGTCGAGGTTCATCTGCTGCATGACGCCGACCAAACGCTGTTGGCGACCGCGACATGCCGCGACGTCAATATCATAGACACTCATGGATGCATTTTCCTGGAACACGTGAAACAGGCCAACCGTCTCGGTATCGTAAGGGATGGCGACGATTTGTAAACCGGCGGATGGCTTACTTGCGAGGGGGGGCCTGATCGCTTACTTTGTCTCTCATGGGTCGGACGATTGCAATTGGCGATATTCATGGCTGCGCCGCGGCACTCGCGACGTTGATCGAGGCTATCGATCCGCAACCCTACGACACGATCATCACCTTGGGTGATTACATCGATCGCGGACCTAACAGCCGTGGTGTGATCGATCAACTCATCGAACTGCAGTCGCGCTGTCAACTCATTTCGCTGCTTGGCAATCACGAGTTGATTTTGCAAGGCGTGCGGGAAGGTTCCGCGCCGCTGGCCTTTTGGTTGGAAGCTTGTGGCGGCGAAGCGACGCTGGCGAGTTACGAAGGCCGCCTTGACATGATTCCCGCCGAGCACTGGGCATTTGTGAACAACTGTCGGCGGTACTATCAAACCCAGTCGCACATTTTTCTGCATGCCAACTACGCGCCGACCATGCCTGTCGATCAGCAGCCGGAGGAACTCGCCTTCTGGATGCACTTGATGCGTCTGCCACTGCCCCACATTTCCGGCAAGACCGTGATCGTCGGTCACACACCGCAACGTAGCGGCAAAATCCTCGACGCCGGACACGTTATCTGCATCGATACGTTTTGCTGTGGCGACGGTTGCTTGACGGCCTTCAATGTCGATACCAAAGAGTGCTGGCAAGCGGAAAAGGAAGGCGTGTTGCTGGCGTGGCCGATGCCGTAAGTCAGGCCAGGCATCAATCCTTCTCCCACACCGGCGCGGCAGCTTGCACCTCGCGATATTTATCGACCAACATCGCGGAGAGTTCTTGCAACTTAGCAGGCTGTGCTTCCGCTAGATCGTGTTCTTGCCGTACGTCGTCTTTCAAGTTGTAGAGTTCAAACCCGACCAATTCGGCTTTCTTCGCCGCCGCGACATTCCGAGGCGAGCCTGGGGCCCATTTGCCAAGAATCATATAATCGCCCACGCGCATTGCCGCGCGCGGCTCGCCGAGGGCTTGAATGTAGTGCCAATAGAGCGGCGTTTGGCGCTTGATCGGTTGCCGCTGAAATAGCGCCGCCACGCTGCTGCCATCGAGTACGCGATCCTTAGGTACTGCCACGCCAGCGAGTTCGCATAATGTCGGCAGTATGTCCAAATTGCAAAGCGGTTCGTCGCTCGTCACGCCGCTCAAGCCACTCGCGGGCCAGCGGATAATGCCGGGCACGCGAATGCCACCTTCATACAACCACAGTTTCATCGCGCGCAAGTCGCCTGGCGAACCATAGGAGCGGTTCGCGTTCTTGTAACGATTGAGCGTTTCGGGGCCGTTGTCGCTAGTGAAGAGAACCACGGT
>JBGSHH010000356.1:0-14428 GCA_041752355.1 Pirellulaceae bacterium
GCTATGCAGGCTCCAATGTTTGCGGCCGTACTCGCGCTTGGTTTCGGCGAGGGGAATGCCTGCGTTTTGCATGACGAGGAGGTCGCGGCTGATGGTGCGATCGCAGACCTGCGTTTCGTCGGCGAGTTGTCGCAGCGTCACTCCTTCAGCGGTCGAGGCGATGATCGTCAGCAATCGCCAATGCCGCGCCAGTTGATTCGTCGCCCCCATTCTTCCCGCCCCTCGTCAGAGTCGCCTGCCAGAGTGGGGGTCATAATAACAGTCTCAGGCGAGGGGTCAAGCTAGCACTGGACATGCCCTTGTCAGAGCGAACAGGCGTTCAGTATTCTTTACATGCCGCAAATTATGAATTGCACCATAACTATCCGGCAGGATAATTGCGGAATTTCAGGAACTCGCGATGAACGCCAAGCTCAGTTGGCAAGGAACCTTGCTCGCGATTCAACCTCGGATTCGGATGACTCGCTCATTCGACGAGCGTAGCCATAGTTACTTGGGCTATGCGTTGCGGGTGCAAGGCACTATCGCTGATGACCAACGGGAGTTTCTGATTGGCATCGGCGAGGCAGCCCAGGCAAAACATCAGCTTTGCACTGGCGATGTCGTGCTAGGCTTGGCGGAAATGGTAGCTGACCCGAAGTTGGAGACGGTCGAATTCTATAAGGTCAGCGGCTTGAAACTTCTCCAGCGCGGCGATGATATCGCTACTTCGCCTCCACCCTGGCTGGGTGTGCCGCCGGAACTCCCCGTTTACCGTGCGCGAGGACATCGCCGCCTGGATGCCAAGACCTTCACTTCTCGCTGCGAATCCTGCATCTGGGGTTGCCAAATGCCGGTCGAAATCATCATCGACCAATGGAATCCGAGTCAGAAGAAATATCGCGTCGAAACATTTTGCTATGGCCCCAAGTCTTGTTCGTTCTACCGCCCAGGCCCAACAAGAAAAGTTCCTGGTCGGCGCGGCATGACCTACGAGGAAGCAGATTGGGTGGACGAGGGTACCACGGCTCATCGCTCTGATGACGAGTGATAGGACTAGGACTCAATCAATTGTCACCGCCGTCGCTGCTCCCTCCAGTCCACCACCCTTGCCACCGCCTGCATTCCCTTCAGATTCACCGCTTCCTTACCTCTCTCCACTCTTGGCAACGCCAACAGCGCCTCCTGAATCTCCGGGGCCAGTAGCAGCAGATTCATAATTTGCGTCACACGTTGGCGCGTCACGCCGCCCAACTTCGCCAACTGCAATTGATTCTTGACGCGCCCGGTGCGAATCAATTCGTCAAAGCGAATTGCCAACGCCATCAACCTCGCAATCCGCGGCACGCGCCCGCGTGGTAGCTCTGGTGGTGGGCCTTCCTGAGCTATGCGTTCACTGCGCGTTCCGCGACCAAAATGCACCGTCGCCTCCACCTTCAATTGCCCATTCATGCCGCGTCCTCCCGTTTGCTGGCCAACCCTTTGATACCGGTCGGTTGGAATGTGATGGTTACCTTGCCCGTCGCACCGTTGTAATCGACGCGCTCAATCAATTGCCGAATCAACTTCTCTTGCTCGTGCGGCGTCAGCGCTTTCCACACCGGATCAAACGCATCCAACGCCGCGACGATCTCTGTCTCGTCGACCAGACTTTGTTCCAGCGTCACGAGTTCCGATTCCACGCGGCTGGTCCGTTGCTCGCAATGCCGAATGCGTTCATTCAGGTCGGCAAGTCGGGCTAGTTCCGTGGGTATCTTGTCGGCTTTCACCGCTATTTCTCGCATCTCTGCGTGCCAACGCACTTGTTCGCGGGCTAGTCCGCTCAATTCGGCATCGAGTTCGTCCATACGTTTGCGCGCCGTGGCTTGCGCATATTGCATCGTCGCCTGGACGAGTGTCTGATCCTGGCCGATGCCGCGTATCTGATCGACTACGAACCGTTCGATCTCGGCAGCGGGTATCGACTTCGAAGGGCAGGTCTCCCAGCCCCGCTTGCTGGCACTGGAACAAACATAATAGCGATAACGCTTATTGCCGCGCTTGGACGAGTAGCTTGGCGTCATGGCGCATTGGCAATGTCCACAGCGTAATAATCCCTTGAGGATCGCGCCGTGTTGATTGCGAACATCGACGCCGCTGTTTCGAGCGTTGTGCTGCATGGTGGCCTGCACGCGCTGGAAGACGTCTGTCTCAATAATCGCCGGCTGCTGGCCCGAATGCAGTTCACCCTTATACCTGACCTGACCCAGGTAAGTGACATTGGTGAGCAACTTGTGCAAACTGGTACGGGTGAATGGTTTGCCGCCGAGTTCCTGGCCCTTTTGTGTGACCCAGCGCTTATTCACCCAGCCTCGCCGCTGGAGTTCCTGCACCACCGGTAACAACGCTTCGTGCTCCAGGTAGAGCGCAAAAATCGCCGCCACCTTGGCCGCTTCGTCGCGATCCACAATCAGCTTCTTGGCGGAGTGATCGACGCCGTAGCCCAGGATGGGCGTACCGCCAACGTATTTACCCTTCCGCCTGGCCGCCGCCATTTTATCGCGGGTGCGTTCACTGATCATTTCGCGCTCGAACTGCGCAAACGACAACAGCACATGCAAAATCAACCGCCCCATCGACGTGCCAGTATTGAACTGCTGGGTGACCGACACGAAGGCCACTTTCCGCTTATCAAACACTTCCATCATGCGGGCAAAGTCCAGCAAGCTGCGACTGAGCCGGTCAACCTTGTAGACCACAACACAATCGATTTGTCCCGATTCGATATCGGCCAGCAAACGTTTGAGTGCCGGGCGTTCCATGTTGCCGCCCGTAAAGCCGCCGTCATCATAGCGGGCGGGCAAACATTGCCAACCTTCGTGCGTTTGGCTCTGGATGTATGCTTCCGCCGATTCGCGCTGGGCGTCGAGCGTGTTGAATTCCTGTTCGAGCCCTTCTTCGGTACTCTTGCGGGTATAAATGGCGCAGCGCACGCCGGTGGGTACTGGTGCCCGAGTGCGAGGTTTCACGTGGCACCTCCCTTCGCCAATCCGAAGAAGCGAAAGCCGTTCACGTGGGAGCCGGTAATGTGCTTAGCCAACGCCGAGAGCGACTTATACAATTGGCCGTCATACACGAAGCCCGTCGATACGACTTCCACGCATAAGGTGCGCCCTTTGTACTCACGGTAAAGGATCGTGCCGACGGTGGGCAGCCGCGTGTCCGCCCCTTTGGCCAACGTGGCGACCGTGACGCGTTCTGTGGCGATCTTTTGCGGGGCTTGGTTCCGGGGCGGAACCGCGCGCAGGTACGCGTCGTTGGCGAGTTCTTGGGCCAAGACGAGCGCTCGTTCCGAGAGTCCGCCATAGGCGTTGGCCTGCAAGTGCCAGGCGATGCGGCGGATCAGCCAGATGCGGCTCCGCGAATTAGTCGCGTCACCGCTGACCGCGGTGAATCGCTCCCGTAATTGGCGGATCGAAAGTTGCTCGAGCTTGGCGACCTCCAAGTGAATATCGAGCACAGGTGACGGCGCGACGGTAGCGCCGCTAGAATGGCGTGTAGCCATGACAGGCCCTTTGCAAAGAAGGGTGGTTGTGGTGAGAGCCGGCGAGGTGTTGGCGCACCTGGTCGGCTCGCTTTGTTAACTGCAAACACCAGAGAGCCTTAGGTGCCGCCGAGAATCAAGGCCGGCGGGGTGAGATTCGAATCGTGTCGGCAGATTTTGCGCGGCGCGATCGCCGGGGTAAGCCAATCGCAATATCCGGCGTCGACGAGGGCCGCGATAATTCGTCCAAATCCGAGCGCGACAGGCGATTCAGCCCGTGCGCTAATAGTTCCGCGATCTTAGCCAGTGGTTCCGCTGGTGTCCGATCGTCGCTTGTGACCAAAGGTGTCATGCGCTGTGCCTCTTGGCGTCGAGTTTACAATCGTCCTACCTGTCTCTTACCGGAAATGCGCGGGCGGAGGCGGACGAATTTTTCTGCTGAAATCGGCCTGCACCTGTACGCAACCAGCGCGCAGAATTCCCAACCTTGGTGCTGACAATGACTTGCGAAGCGTGCCACGCGAGCAACTTTACCGTCTTCCGCGACACTTCGAAAAATCTTTCCCGCGCCGACAAAACTTTTTCCCAAGGGGTCCGAGATCAAAGTGATGAGCGTGTAAGGACTTTGGACTCGCGCAGCAACTGCTCATAACTTCCTGCGTAAAATTCTCCGCGGCGCTGCTTGCATTGCTATCTATTACGGTTAGGATAATCGCATCGATGGTAAGTGAACGTCTGTGCGCTATACCATCGCTCGTTCATTTCCGGTGCCGGGATAACCGGGCTCCGGGGAATCTGGTGGCAACCCCGATCCAACGCCGCCCAACCCTCGGGTTGTTTCTTGTATTGCATGACGCCGCCGTCGCGACCCGTTCGTGACCGCCGGAGCTGCATGCCCTCCCATTACCCAACTGCGTAGTACCCGGTGCTGCGCAGTTACTGCCAGGAGCTGTCCCATGATCGCTTGGTTGTTCGCCGCTGATTCGTTGATCGTGGATCGCCAAGGGCGGCCGCTGGAAAGTCGCTGCTCACTCATCGCCACGCTTGAGCCCGCCGATCGTGCTGGTTTCACGGCACTGTTAGCGCGGGCGTTCCATGGCGAAGTCGTGGCTTGCACTGCACGGGTCGTCGGCGTCGGTCGCCAAACCTGGCAACTCATACCCATCCACGATGAAGGCGACATTGTCTCGGTGGAATTGTTCGCCAGCGCCGCACCCCTGGAATCGCAACCCGTTGATTGATGACCAACCCACTTCTTGATTTACGACTTGAGAAAGGATGACTGTATGACCCAGCCGATGTTACCCGCGGTGCGCACGGCGCGCACCCGAAGCGATCTCACACCGCAGCAATTGCGATTCTTGGAAGCAGTACAGCGGTTGCACTTTGGCGTGATTCGCAATCTGGCGATTCGCGCTGGACAACCGCAGTTCGATGATGTTACCGAAGTGCTCCGTCTCCAAAAGCTCGGCGTCGAAGCGCCGCGCTACGTTCCCGAAGCGGGCAACTTCCTGCTCAAGGCGAAGTTCGTGCAGATCCTGCTGGCCTTCGCCCAAATCGGTGACGGCCGCATCACCGAGATCGAAGTTCGCGATGGACTGCCGCAGCACTTTGTGGCTAAGGAGCAACTGGGCTAACTCGGGCTTGCTCCCCATCGCATTGAAATTCTGCACCTAGACAACTGTCCGGCCACGCAGTGGAGGCTGTTGTGGGTCGCGCGCCACGCCAGCGCTTCGACACACACACCTCACGTGTGGCCATGTGCTTGCGCCGCCGCGACCCAGCAGCTCCACAGCCCTTTTTTGGAGATTTGCTGTGATGACGTTTGACGTGAATGAGATTGTGACCAGCCCGTTCGTAACCAAGTTAATCCGTCGCAAGGCCCGCGAAGTGACTCGTAATTATTCCTTCCATGCCGTCGATGCCGACGACGTTGAGCAGACCTTGCTGCTGAAGTTGCTGCAGCGTCTGCAGAAGTATCAGCCCCGGAAAGGACATTACAAAGCCTTTGTGACCCGCGTGATCGAAACCCAAGTCGCCACCCTGATCGAACACCACTCCGCCCCCAAACGGGATGATCGCGAAGTGGGCTCGCTCTCGGAACCGATCCGCCGCGACGAGCGGGACGAGTTACTCGCCAACCTGGTGACCGAAGCCGAAGGAAGCAACCATACCCAGTGTGCGCTGCGCAACGTTAGCGACGAGGCGGAATTGTCCGAACTCATCGCCATAGTGCTCGCGGACTTGCCACCCGACATGCGCACCCTCGCAGAACAACTGCAATCGGCCTCGGTGGCCGTGTTGGCCCGCCAACTGGGTCTGCCACGGACCACGCTACGCGATCGTCTGCAGCGGCTGCGTTGTCATCCGGCGATTCAACGTCTCGCAGTAGCCACGGCCTAAAAAGAATTTTTATCCCGCCTCCGCCACGAATTTTCCGGTAGGACACCCATAGAGGAACTTAACCATGATTGTCCACGCACAACAACTCAACAACTCTGTCGCGGCACGCAAGCCTGCGACGGGCTATGACTTTCTGATTCACGAACCGGCCGAGGCTTATCATGCTCGGACCGGTGAGTATCTCTCCAGCCATCTGCTGGCCGACTTCCGTCGTTGTCCGCAACTCTATCCCCGGCATCGCCAAAAGCAGGCTTCCCAAGAACGCCAACCGGCGTTCGTTATAGGGCAAGCGGCGCATGCCTTGATCCTGGAAGGTCAGGCGGCATTCGATGAGCTCTTCGCGGTGGGCGGTCCCATCAATCCTCGGACCCAAAAGCCGTTCGATAGCCAATCGCAGGCCTATCGCGATTGGGAAGAGGCGCAAGGCAAGATCGGGCTTAGCGCCACCGAGTTCGCCAAGCTGGAAAGCATGGCGGCCAGTGTCCGAGCGCATGTTGCTGCGCAAGACCTGCTGGCGCAAGGCGTGGCCGAAGGGGTGATTCGCACGCGCTATGCTGGCGTGCTCTGTCAGATTCGGATGGATTGGTTTGATCTCTCGGTCGGGATCGTCGATCTCAAGACCTGCGATGATCTGACTTGGT
Source organism: Pirellulaceae bacterium (assembly GCA_041752355.1). Lineage (GTDB taxonomy): Bacteria > Planctomycetota > Planctomycetia > Pirellulales > Pirellulaceae > JAEZGD01. The sequence goes on from JBGSHH010000356.1 coordinate 6,547, forward strand.
TTGCAGCGGATGCCAAGCGGTATGGGTACCTGTACCAGCTGGCCTTCTATCGTGCCGTGCTCGCGGCCGTGATCGGCGTGGTTATGCCGGTCCATCTTTTGGCCGTCGAGAAAAAGGAACCGTATCGAACGGGAGTCTGGAAGCTCGATCCCGATGCGCTACAGGTAGCGCAACGGGAGAACGAAGCGGCCATCGCCTGGCTGCAGGTCTGTCAGACGCGCAACGTCTGGCCGACCGGCTATGAAGACGTCCGTATCTTCGACGCGTTCTGACGCACGTCGCTTGGGTCATGAGTGGCCGGTGTGGCGGGCACCCACTCTTCTCGCCGCCTGACTGGCGATTGCCGATTCGGCCGCCGGCCGCTCATGACTTTTCTTCTTCCTTTTTTCCCTGTCGGAGCAAACAGCGCATGAGCTTACTGGCCCAGGTCCAGCGTGGTCGCACACCCCAGCCCCCGCGACTTTTGATCTATGGCACCGAAGGGATCGGTAAAAGCAGCGTCGCCGCCGCCGCGCCCCGGCCCATCTTTCTGCCCACCGAAGATGGCCTCAATGAAATCGACTGCGATAAGTTTCCGCTGTCGACCAGTCTGGACGACATCCTCAATGCGCTGAACGAACTGGCCACCGCGGCACACGATTATGAAACGGTGGTCGTCGATTCGCTCGATTGGCTAGAGCGGTTGGTCTGGGACGCGCTGTGCGCTCAATACCACGTGACATCGATCGAGAAGATCGATGGAGGTTATGGGAAAGGCTATGTCTATGCGCTCAATCCCTGGCGACGTTTGATCCAAGCCTTGTCGGTGCTGCAAACGCAGCGACAAATGATCGTTCTGCTCATCGCGCATGCCAAAGTCGAACGGTTTGAAGATCCCGAAGCCCCCGCCTTCGATCGCTACTCACCGCGCTTGCACAAACATGCTGCCGCGCTGCTAACCGAATGGTGCGACGGCGTGCTATTCGCCACGCGACGATTCACCACGCGTGGCGAGGATGCCGGGTTTGGCCGGCAACGGACCATTGCCACGCCGATCGGCAGCGAAGGTGGCGAACGGGTCTTGCGCACCGTCGGTGGTCCCTCCTGCGTGGCCAAGAACCGTTATCACTTGCCGCCAGAATTACCGCTGGACTGGCCCACCCTCTTGCACCACATCGCGCTGCACAACACGAACACCCCTGACCTCACGGAGTCCTAAACGTTATGGCTAACTTGTATGGTTTCAATGCCCACGAAGTCGATCCTGCCGTCGAGATGGAAGCGCTCCCCGCCGGCAAGTACGAAGCGGTGATCATTCAATCCGAGACCAAGCCCACGAAGGCCGGCAGTGGCGAGTATTTGGAACTGACGTTCCAGATCATCGCTGGTCCCTATCAGAATCGCTTGCTGTGGGCGCGGCTCAATCTGCAGAACGCCAATGCCACGGCCGTAAAGATCGCCCGCAGCGAACTCTCGGCGCTCTGTCGCGCGATCGGTGTGATGACGCCACGCGACTCGACCGATTTACATAACTTGCCGGTGCTCCTTCAGGTCAAGTGCAAGAAGCGCGCTGACACCGGCGAGATTCAGAACGAGATCCGCGGCTATGCCAAGCGCGAAGCGGGCGGTGCCGCGCAGCCGTCGCAAGCGACCACCACCACGCCCCCTTGGAGACGACCGTAATGGGTGCCAAGTCGCGCCGTAAAGGAGCCCGCGGTGAACGCGAGGCGGCGGCCGAGATTGCCCGACTGTTTCACGTCTCCGCCTCCCGCGGTCGGCAGTACCAAGGGAGCGACGACTCGCCCGACATTCGCACGGCGATTCCCCGTGTGCGGTTTGAAGTCAAACGAGTCGAGCAACTGCGGTTGTATGCGGCGCTCGAGCAAGCGACCCGCGATGCGGGGCCCGACAACCTGCCCGTTGTCTTACATCGCACCAATGGCCAACCGTGGGTGGCGATCGTCCGGCTCGATGATTTGCCTGCCTTGGCGGTGCAATTGTTTCTGACCCTCAGTAACCCGGATTCCGAAGCGCTGTGATGCAACTGCGGGCCTATCAAACAGCGGCCGTGGAGGCCGTGTATGACTACCTCCGCCAGCATGACGACAACCCGGTTGTTGTCATGCCCGTCGGATGTCATGCGATTGGGCATCCGATTCTAATGTACGATGGCACAGTGAAGCCGGTGGAGCAGGTATTGGTTGGTGATGAAGTCATGGGTCCCGATAGCACGCCTCGCCACGTGCTGGCTCTTTGCCGAGGCGAAGACGAGCTGTTTCGCATCACACCTTGCCGCGGCGCACCGTTCGTTGTGAACGGCGATCATTGTCTCTCGCTTGTTGCGACTTGTGAAGGCAAGCCGTTTCCAAGTGCCTGTCAAGGCGGAGAGATCACCAACCTCACCGTCCGCGAGTTCATGGCGAAGTCCAAGTGCTGGCGGAGCCTCCGCAAGCTCTATCGTGTTCCTATCAAATTTTCAACGCGACACGATTTGCCAGTTCCGCCTTATATTCTTGGACTATTGTTGGGAGACGGGCACCTCTCAGATCTAGTCAACCTGACCACGGCCGACGACGAAATTGTCGATGCTTGGACGCGTTATGCGGAATCCATTGGCTGCAGCGTGAGAGGCCAGGAAAAGCCTGGGAGTCGGGCAGCTTCCTACACATTGCGACGCAGCCAAGGAAAATATAACGTCGTGACGGAGACGCTGGATGCGTTGGGACTCGCTGGCCACAGATCAAGCAACAAGTTTATTCCGCATATTTACCTAACCGCAAGTCGTGAGGACCGACTCCAACTGCTCGCTGGATTAATTGACTCCGACGGTAGCCGCACAAAAGCTGGATTTGAATACACCACCCAGTCGCGAGAACTCGCGGATGATCTAGCATTTCTGTTAAGCAGCCTCGGCTTCTCTGCGTCCTGCTGTCAGAAATTCTCCTATTGCCAAACCGGTAACGGTGGCTGGTATTTCCGACTCCACTCCTACGGAGATCTCGATGTTGTTCCCTGTCGACTCATGCGAAAGCGAGCTCCGGCACGGCGTCAAAAGAAGAATCCGCTACGCACTGGGTTCACAGTCGAACCATGTGGCCGAGGACCGTTCTATGGATTCCTCTTAGACCAAGACCATCTCTACGTTGATGGTCACTTTGTGGTGCATCATAACAGTGGCAAGACCCCAGTTCTCGCAACAATCTGTCGTGACGCTGTCATGCGTTGGGACAGTCGAGTGTTAGTGGTCAGTCATGTAAAAGAGCTGATCGAGCAAGCCGTTGGCAAACTCAGGCAGGTTTGTCCCGAACTACCTCTGGGTGTTTACTCGGCTGGCCTTGGTCGACGCGAGACGCGCGGTCAGGTGATCTGCGCGGGCATCCAATCCATCTACAAGCGCGCCTGCGAACTGGACGCTTTCGACTTGATTATCATCGACGAGTGCCACTTGCTCCCTCGTGAAGGCGAGGGCATGTATCGCCAATTCCTCCAGGATGCCAAAGTCGTTTGTCCGCATCAGCGCGTGATTGGCCTAACGGCCACGCCGTATCGGTTGGATTCGGGTCTGATCTGTGATCCCCAGCACTTTCTCAATGCGGTCTGTTTTGAAGTCGGTATCAAAGAACTGATCCGCGACGGCTACCTAACCCCGCTGGTAACGAAAGCGGGCAGTCACAAGGCGGACGTCAGCCAGTTACATTTGCGTGGCGGCGAGTTTGCTGGTGGTGAAGCCGAGCAGTTGATGAACGAAGATGCGCTGGTGCTGGCGGCCTGCGAGGAGATTGTGCACTACGCCCACGATCGGCAAGCAGTGTTGATCTTCGCCGCCGGCGTGGCGCATGCCCACCACATCCAACGCATCCTGCAAGAACATCATCAGCAAGAATGCGGCCTAGTCATCGGCAGCACACCGCCAGCAGAACGAAGTGAGGTGCTGGCCCGGTTTTGCGCTAAACCGTCAGCGACATTGTTTGCCAAGCCGCCACTGAAATATGTCGTCAACTACGGCGTGCTGACTACTGGGTTTGATAATCCCCGCTTGGACGTGATCGCTATCCTGCGGCCCACAATGTCGCCGGGGCTGTTAGTGCAAATGATCGGTCGCGGCACCCGCCTGCACCCCGGCAAACGGGATTGCCTAGTGTTGGACTATGCCGGCAACATCGAACGGCATGGCCCCATTGATCAGATTGCGCCGCGCGAGAAGTCCAGTAGCGGCAGTGGCACCGCGCCGGCTAAGGAATGTCCGCAATGCCACACGCTGTTGGAGGCGGGCTATGCCCATTGCCCCGATTGCGGTTACGCCTTTCCACCTCCCGCATCACCACAGCACGCCGCGTCCGCGACGACCGTCGGAGTGCTGTCGGGCCAGGTCACGACCACGGACTTCACCGTCCTCAACACGATTTACAGCGTGCATGTCAAACGAGGCGCGGCCGAAGATGCTCCGCGCACGCTCCGCGTTGACTACCAAATTGCACTCCACGAGTTCAAGAGTGAATGGGTCTGCCTGGAACATACCGGCTATGCCCGCACCAAGGCCATCGTCTGGTGGCGCAAACGCTCACCCGATCCGGTTCCCGACACGATCGAGCGCGCGGTGGAGATTGCCGAGGCGGGCGGCTTGGCACCCACGGAGACGATCACCGTGCGCACCGTCGCGGGTGAGCCCTACGAACGGATCATCGACTATCAACTCGGTCCTATCCCTGAATTCATTCCTCTGACGAGTGAGCGTCCCGATCATGCCGTACTGGAAGACATCCCCTTCTGATGAGACTGACGAAGAAACGGACCTCGACTACGCCGCGTTCGAGGCGGGGCTCGACGCTGCCGAACAGACCAACAGTTTGAAGGCGAATCCGTTCACGTATGGTGACTCGCGGTGGCACTCGTGGAACGATGGTTTCTTTGTTGGCAAACAACTGGCCCAAGATCATGCCGAACTCCTCGCTGCGGACCGCGCGGCAGCCGAAGCTGCCCGCCGAGATCAAAACGATTCGCAACCTGGAGACGCAACTGGGGGCCACTCGCAGCCAATTGCAGCTTGAACGACAGAAGCGTCAGCAAGCCGAAGGCGAACTGAGTCAGCTCGAACGGAGCTACCAAACGCTGCTGGCGACGCGAACGAAGACCACTGGTCGCGCGTTGCCTAACCGCCGCTCGCCGTCGCGCGGGACGGCCACGGCCGTGTTGTGTTGCAACGACTGGCATGTGGAAGGGTGCGTTGCGCCGGCGACGGTGGATGGCGCTAATGAATTCAACCTCACCATTGCCGCCCAGCGGATCGAACGGACGTGGCAAAAGGCGTTGTACTTGCTCGACTTCGCACGGCACGCGGCGCGGATTCGAGAACTCGTGGTCTGGCTCGGCGGTGACTTGATCAATGGCACGATTCACGAGGAGTTAGAGGAAGCCAATTTCCTGGGACCCGCCGAAGCAATCTTGTATGTGCAGAATCAAGTGGCCGCCGGCCTCGACTTGCTCATCAAGAGCGCGAAGGTAGATCAACTCACGGTCGTCACCAGTTTTGGAAATCACGGCCGTACCACACGTAAACGGCGCATTTCCACCGGCTATCGTCACAACTGGGAATGGCTCGCGTATCAGAACCTGGCGCACTACTACCGTCGGCAATCCAAAGTCACCTTCAAAATCGAGCCCGGCTATCACAACTGGCTGCCAATCCAAGGACACGACGTCCGCTTCCATCATGGGGATGCCATTCATTATGGCGGTGGTGTCGGTGGCGTCACGATCCCGCTCAAGAAGAAGATCGCGCAGTGGAACAAACGCCGCACCGCACGGCTGGATGTGCTGGGGCATTTCCATCAGTTCTTGGATGGCTGGGACTATGTCGTCTGTGGCGCGCTAGTCGGCTACGACGCCTACGCATTGGAGATTGGTGCGGAATATCAACAGCCGACACAGACCTTCCTGGTCATTGATCGCCAACTGGGCAAAACCCTGACCGTCCCGATTTTTTGTGGCTAGTCCTACTTCCTGGAGCAAGTTCGCATGCACATTGCCGTCGATCCCGTGGATGACTATTTCCGCCAACGCCCCATCGACATCTTCTACGGTGGTGGCAGTGCGCTAGCCGTTGAAGAGGAGCTAGGGAACGTTGAGGACGTTGTGCTGGCGGATGACGTTGATACCGCTTGCGAAGACTGCGGTGAGGAACTGGTTGTATGCCGCTGTTTTCCTGGCGAAGGTTAAAGGAGCAAGCACGAACATGACCAAATCAAGCACGATACCGTTCCCCAGTCAGGACGCGGAGAACCCCAAAGATCGCATTGGCATGTATAAGCCCCCACTGCATCTGATACCGCCCGCGGCCGAAATCCTGGAAAGCCTGGTGATGGGGTTGGGGGCCAAGAAGTATGGCGCTTTCAACTGGCGTAAGGCACCCATCAAAGCTTCGATCTACGTCGCGGCCGTACGTCGCCATCTCGCGCAGTGGATCGACGGCCAAGACAACGATCCCGAAAGCGGCGTCTCGCATCTGGCGCACGCGCGGGCCTGTTTGGGGATTCTATTAGATGCGCTGGCGACCGAGCAGTTGGTGGATGATCGACCGCCACCAGGTGTCAGCACGGAATTGATCGCTACTTGGACACAACGCCTCTCGGAACGAACTTCATGATTTACCTGGCCAGTCCCTATACCCACACTGACTATCGCGTGCGCGAGCAGCGCTTTCAAGCGGCGTGTCGCGCGGCGGCCTCGCTACTGCGCGCTGGTGTGGCGGTCTTCTCGCCGATCGCGCATAGCCACTCGATTGCTCACCAGGGCTTGCCGACGAGTTGGGAGTTCTGGTCACGGCTGGATGCCGAGTATCTGGCGCGTAGCGATGTTTTGGCCGTGCTCACGATTCCCGGTTGGCGCGAAAGCGACGGGGTACAAGCGGAAATCGACCTGGCGCGAAAACTACAAATTCCGACTGTATACGTCGCTCCCAGCGACCTGGACGATCCACAGGACGCGCCCACTATTGCTGAACTTGGGGATGCACCAAACTCCAGATTGCAAATCTGACAATCAAACGTGCCACAAGAGTCTTCGCCAAGAAACGCCAGCAGGCGACCGAAGTCGCCTGCCAACGCTATCGTAAACGGCTTAGGCCGCCGTGGCACATTTGCGACGACGCCAAGCAGCAAGACCTGCCACGCTCATCAGTGACCAGAGAGCAAGGGAAGCAGGTTCGGGCACTTCAGCGGCGGGAGCAGCAACATAACGATACACGGCGTCCCAGTTGCGAGAATCGCTTACGTTGTAAGGGCCACCAGCCGATCCAAGTATCGAGAAATAGTTGGGGTCACCCCCAAGCGCAGCCTGCAAATCAATCGTCGCGAGACCCCGCCCCGTGATTAGGTCGCCTGCTTGCGGTGGGTCGGTCCAACGATTCGCGCCAGCACTCCCGAGCCACCAAACGTCGGTGTTTCCAAAAGTTACCAGCAGCTCGTGTTGCTGTACTTCTCCGTTCCTTTGATTGATCAATCCAAGCGGATCCGTTGCCGAAGGTAACAGAGGATAAGGTGTGAATCCGTCAGGTCCGTTCCAAGTGGGCAGTCCGGCGCTTCCCACGAAGGGAGTCGCCCAGTCGTTTGTGGTGCCTGTGTGGACACCCGTTCCAGAGAATTCAAATTGAACGATACCACTGCCCAGATCCGTGGCCGTCACAGTGAAATTGCCTATCAGGTCGCCGCGCGCTGTTGAAGAAGCGATCAAGATGCAGCCGATCACCCACATGAAAATGCGATTCATTTTTTCTCTTTACCGTTATGCAATTGCGTTTCAAAGTTTCCCAGCCAGGTGCCTAACCATGACTCAGCCTCTCTTGGCTGAAGCGCTAGTCGCGCACTGAACCTGTAGGGCAACTTATATGCCAAGCGGCGTTTCACTC
>JBGSHH010000357.1:0-7132 GCA_041752355.1 Pirellulaceae bacterium
CGAAGCGCTGCGGCGTTTGAATGAGCAGCTCGCCAACCAAGGCGGCGATGGCACCTTCGTCACGATGATTATCTGCCTGCTCGATCCACGCGAGCACACGGTGACGATCGTCAATGCGGGCCACTGCGCCCCGCTATTGCGACGCGGAGGATCGCACGAAGTGCAGGAAGTCGACCCCGACGGCGCCGGTCTGCCCCTGGGTGTGCATCGCGCCGCGCATTACGATCAGTTCACGTTGCAGTTAGCACCAGGCGATCTGGTAACCTGCTTCACCGATGGCGTCAACGAGGCGATGAATCCACGCGACCGCCTGTATGGTATGGATAAGGTTCAAAAAATCATTGCCGAAGCGCCTAACGACGTGCAATATGTTGGTCAGGCGTTGGTCGCCGATGTGCGAAGTTTCGCCGAAGGGCGCTTGCAGAGCGACGACATCTGCATACTCTGCTTTAGCCGGATTGGCGAAGCGGAATAGTGAATGCGAGTGGGACGCCGTATAATCACGGCATGAACGCCACTTCCCCACCACCGCCGCTTTCTGACTCGCCCTGGTTCTGGCTGTACACGTTCGCCACGTTTGGCCTCGTGCTCTTAGTCCTCATCGGACCGAAGTTCGAGGAACGTCGCGCGCAGCAGGAACGCCAATTTCAGGGGCGAACCAGGGCCATGCAGCAAAAACTCGGCGAAGAGCCCTCCGTGGAAATGTCCACGCCTGGCAATACGCTGCTGACATTACAACCGCTGTATGTGCTGCTAGGTGTGATGGTGAGTATCGGTTGGGCGACGCTCTGGTGGCAACGTTGGCGCGCCAGGCCCGTCGCACCCACAACGAACGACAAAATCACACCCCAGCAGGTTGGGGAGGACGCGGCCAGGCGTTATGATAAATAGCGCAATGAGACGGGGGCCTCACAGGGATCGTGTAAACTTCTTTCGCGCGGAGCGTTTATGTCTGCCACCATCGTTCGAGTTGGTTTAATTGTCGCGTTGCTATTGGCCTTGGAGAATGTTTCCAAAGCTCAAACCGAGAAACAGTTTGAAGCCGCCCGCGACCAGATGATCAAGGAAGTCATCGTCGGCTCAGGCATCACGAACAAGCGCGTCATCGAAGCGGTCCGCGCCACCGAGCGGCATCGCTTTGTGGCCCCCAAGTATCGCAACAACGCTTACTTCGACATGGCGTTGCCGATCGGCGACCAACAAACGATCTCGTCGCCGTTCATTGTCTCGTACATGACGGAATCGCTCGATCCTCAACCGACCGACAAAGTCTTGGAAATCGGCACCGGCAGCGGTTATCAAGCCGCCGTGTTGAGTCCTTTGGTGAAGGAAGTCTATTCGATCGAGATTGTGGAAGCGCTGGGCAAAAAAGCGGCGAAAACGCTGGAAGAACTTAACTACAAGAACGTCTTCACCAAAGTTGGCGATGGCTACTTGGGTTGGCCCGAGAAAGCGCCCTTCGACAAAATCATCGTCACCTGCAATCCCGAGAAAGTGCCGCAAGCGCTCGTCGATCAATTGGCCGACGGCGGCATGATGGTGGTACCGGTCGGCGAGCGCTATCAACAGATGCTCTACCTGTTTCGCAAGAAGGGAGAGAAGTTGGAATCGGTCGCGCTGCGTCCTACTTTGTTTGTCCCCATGACCGGCAAGGCGGAAGACAATCGCGAAAAGAAACCGGACCCGCTCCATCCCAAGGTCGAAAACGGCAGTTTCGAGGAAGTCGCTAAAAGCGAAGACAAGAACTTCGTCCCAGGCTGGTACTATCATCGTCTGGTGACCTGGCAGGAGGATAGCAAGTCGCCCGATGGCAAGCATTGCATTCTGCTGGAGAATTCCATCGCCGGTCGCGCCTCCCATTTGCTGCAAGGCTTCCCCGTCGACGGCAGCCAAATCGAGGAACTCGAGGTTTCCGCCTGGGTGAAGACGGAGGAAGTCGTCGCTGGCCGCGAACGGTTCGAGTCCCCCCTAGTGGCGGTTACCTTTTACGATGGCGAACGTCGGGATTTGGGAACCGTCTGGATTGGTCCGTTCCGAGGCACCGAGCCTTGGCATGAAGTCACCAAAACATTCCGGGTGCCTGCCACTGCGAAGGAGGGCATTTTGCGGCTGGGGTTGTTCGGTGCCACAGGCAAGATTTGGTACGACGGCGTCAGCATGAAAGCGGTTCCCCGCTAGCTTTCCGCGATAGCAAGATTAAAAGCGCGCCATTTCACTTGCCATTGAATGTGGCCTGAACCATACTCCGCATGGGGAGAGGGGGTGTAAATATGGGAGTTCTAACGGCTCTGCGCTCATGCCGGTGGGCGATTTCCGCTCAATCGCTAGGATTTCTTCTTCATTTACGCCAACCCCCGCGATCGGAAAATCTTACTCAATCTTCTTGTATTGCGTGCTAGGATTGGTATGTTCGTGGGGGAATTCCTAGAACGTTAACGGCTACCAAAGTGGTGGCGTTTATTTCAAGTTAAGGGGGATCACTGAGATGGTTCGCAAACTTCTGTGCAAAGTGGTTGCTGGCGCTGTCGTGCTGGCGGTGTTTGGTTTCGGTACGACCGATGCTCAAGCCGGCTGGCGCTGGCATGGTTCCAATGGCGGTTCGTCCGGCGGTGGATCCACGGGCGGTGGTTCGTCCGGCGGTGGCTCCTCGGGCGGTTACGTCAGCGGTGGTTCGAGCGGTGGCTAGTCCGGCGGTTGGGGTAGCAGTGGCGGTTACGGCAGCTGGAACACCTGGGGTTCGGGCGGTAGCAGCGGCGGTTGGGGTCATCACGGCTCGAGCGGCGGCTTTTTGCACCGTTGGAAGCACAACACCGGTTCGAACGGTGGCTCGTCGGGCGGTTGGGGAAGCAGCGGCGGTTCGTCGGGTGGATACTCCGGCGGGTCGAGCGGCGGTTCCAGTGGCGGCGGCGTGATCTACAGCGAACCAGCCATCGAAACGCAAAAGCCGATGGAAGGCGAAGCTCCTGCTATTGAAAAGCAAGGCGGCCTCGACAAGAACAGCGAAGCGATGTTGACCATCACGCTGCCAGACGACGCCAAGGTGTTCGTCAATGGCAAGCCGACTCGCGCTACCGGTGGCGATCGTCACTTCATCTCGCGCGGTCTTGTCCCAGGCAATGTCTACACCTACGAGGTGAAGGCGATTGTCGAGCGTGACGGTCGCGACATCGAAGAAGTGAAGACGGTCAAGCTCGCTGCTGGCGAAGTGGTCGAAATCGCCATGGAAGTTGCCGAAATCATCAACCCTGTCACCACCCTCAAAGTCACCGTGCCAGAAGATGCCACGGTCACCTTGGCTGGCCATGAAACCTCTTCGACCGGTGAAGTCCGCACGTTCACCTCCAGCACCTTGGCCGAAGGCAAGTTCTGGAAGGATTACACCATCCAAGTCACGCACGTGAAGGATGGCCAAACTATCACCCTCGAGAAGACCATCACCTTGAAGGCTGGCAGCGACGCTCACGTCGAATTCGATTTCGACCGCAACGAAGCGATCGCCGACGCCCGCTAGTCGCAACCAGTTTGTGACGGTCTAGGACAAATCAGCAAACCCTCGCGCGATTTTGATCGCGCGAGGGTTTCGCATTTCTTGGGAAGCGTAGCGGGTATGCGAACTACGCGGCTCCTGACGGCGCGGCATGAAATCGTTGCCTGCGCGCCTGCGCGTTGTCGATGTTGGGTTAGGCGAAGCCCTTCGCCGCCTGCTTGTGCGCAAACTCACCTATCGGCGAAAGGATTCGCCCCCCCACCAAAAACAATCCGCGGTATGAACACCCCCGCACAATCCCCCTGTTGGTCGCCGCGCGTCAAACTCCTGGCTAGCGCGTTGGTAGCGCTGCATCTCTTGGCGGTGTTCTTGGCTCCCATGTGGTTTGCCAGTGGACAGCAATCGCCGGCCATTGCGCCGCTGATGGTTGCCTATCGACCATACATCAACGCCCTGTTTCTCAATCACGGCTACGCGTTCTTTGCCCCAGAACCTGGCCCCACGCATCTGGTTCGCTACCAATTGCAATTCGACAATGGTCGCGCTGACGAAACAGGCGTGTTTCCGCATTTGGCAACCCAACGCCCGCGCCTGCTCTATCACCGCCACTTCATGCTCAGTGAATCGCTCTACACCTACGGCAATTTGCCGACATTGGGCCCCACTGCCACGGACATAGAGCAAGCGGAGCATGCGGCGCGCGTCCGGCAGTATGAACTGCTCAAGTCCTCGCTGGCGCGCCATCTCGCCGCCGCGAATCATGCTTCCGCCGCCGTCGTGCATCGCTGGGAGCATCGCCCTTTGTTTCCGGACGAAGTCACGCGCTATCGCAAGCGACTCGATGCCGAAGAGACCTATCGCGATCTCGACGCGCCGCCCCCGGCACGCGAAGAATTGCAACCGGGAGTCGCTCGATGACTTCACTCACGAAATACGCACGCGATTGGTGGGGTGACGCGGCCATCGCTTGGGATCGGTTCTGGTTCACACCCGCCGCGCCTCAAACGGCGGCGCTGTTGCGCATGCTGGGTGGCGCGATGATTTTCTATACGCACCTGGCATGGGGCTTTCAGCTCACGACGTTTCTCGGGCCCGACGCCTGGGTGGACAATGCCACGGCGCTGGAACTCCAACGCGGCTGGTTCACCTGGTCGCATCTTTGGTATATCGAATCGCCGGCGGTGCTGTGGCTTGTGCATCTTGCGGCGCTGGCGGTGATGGCGATGTTCACGGTGGGTTTGTTCACGCGCGCCACCGGAGTCTTGACGTTTCTGTTCACCTTGGCGTATTGCCATCGCTTGCATGGGGCGCTGTTCGGTCTCGATCAGGTTAACGCGATGCTGGCGATGTACTTAATGCTTGCGCCGTGCGGTGACGCATACTCGCTCGATCGATACTTCGCTCGCCTGCGACGAGGGGGAAGCTTGCCACTGGCGACGCCTGCTGTGATGACGAACATCGCCGTGCGACTCATTCAACTTCATCTGTGCGTCATTTATTTATTTGGCGGTATCAGTAAGCTGCGTGGCGACATGTGGTGGGATGGCAGCGCGGTTTGGTTCGCATTGGCCACGCTGGAGTATCAATCGCTCGATCTCACGTGGCTCGCTCGCTATCCCTGGCTGATCGCTTTACTGACGCACATCACCATCTTTTGGGAAACGTTCTACTGCTTTACGGTCTGGCCCAAGTGGAGTCGGCCGCTAACGCTGGCGCTGGCGGTGGCCGTGCATGGCGGGATCGCGTTGGCACTGGGCATGAAGACGTTCGGCCTGGCGATGATCATTGCCAACATGGCTTTCTTGTCGCCGGAGTTTGTCAGCGCGCTGATCGGCAAGGTCTTGGGAAAGTCCTCCAGTGATCCCACGGAAAGGGCAGGGGAGGGGGACCGAAACGCGCCATCCGCCAAGAGCGGAAAACTATCCGACCGCAAAACCCGCATGGTGGCCAGTCGCTGATCGTTTTCGTTAGGATTGGCCTCTCCCTGAGCGAACCCCTGGTTCATCATCTCACACTTTAAAAACGGCATTGTGCGGGCTAGTTCTCCCAATCGGTCTTGGGAACCGACGCGGCCCTGCGACTCGCCGCACCCTACCTTCCAACCGGCACGCTGCCTATACTAACTAGCTTGTCGGAACGCCAGATTTGTGACTGGCGGCTCGCGGCAATCCATCCAGTTTGTTTTCGGAGATGTTTCCGTGTTCGAGACCTTGGCCGTTGTGGGCGCTACCGGCGCCGTGGGAAGCCTGATTCTTCGTTTGTTGGAAGAACGGAATTTCCCCTATAAGAAAATCAAATTCCTCGCCTCCGCGCGGTCGGCAGGCAAGACCATCAAGTTCAAAGGCCAGGAGCACAAAATCGAAGTGCTCTGCCCCGAAGCGTTTGATGGCGTCGATATCGCGATCGGCAGCACGCCGGACGAAGTCGCGGCTGAGTTCTGTCCGTGGGCGGTCGAGCGTGGCTGCGTGGTGGTCGACGAGAGTGGCTACTTTCGCATGGATCCCAAGGTCCCGTTGGTGATTCCCGAAGTGAATCCCGACGACATCCACAAACACCAAGGCATCATCTCCAGCCCTAACTGCTCAACGACGCAAATGGTGGTGGCGGTCAAACCGTTGCACGATGCCGCGAAAGTGAAGCGCATCATCGTTTCCACCTATCAAGCCACCAGCGGCGCAGGCGTGGCCGGACAAGCCGACTTGGAACATGGCAGCCGCGCGGCACTCGCCAATGATGCTTATAAGTACACCACGTTCAAACATCCGATCGCGTTCAATCTCATCCCGCAAATCGGCGGGCCGAAGTATCAAGGCTACACCAGCGAAGAAATGAAGATGGTGTGGGAAACGCACAAGATGCTCGGCGATGACACGATTCAAGTTTGCCCCACTGCGGTCCGCGTGCCAGTTTCGAATTGCCACAGCGAAAGCATTCTGGTCGAGACCGAGCGCAAACTCACCGTGGAAGAAGCACGCGAGCTGTTCAGCAAAGCACCGGGCATCACCGTGGTCGATGACCTGGCGGCGGGCTTGTATCCCATGCCGATGCACGCCAATGACAAGGACGATGTGTTCGTCGGCCGCATTCGCGAGGACATCAGCAGTCCGCGCGGCATCGCATTTTGGTGTGTGAGCGATAACTTGCGCAAAGGTGCCGCGACCAACGCCGTGCAGATTGCCGAACTGTTGGTGAAGTCCGGCGCGAAAGTCGCCGTGTAGCCGAACGTTGGCGGAACGCACAGGTAACTGGCTAATCGAACCAAGAGAGACAGGGCAGGGGGCGCAAAGCCCCCTGTTTCATTTACAAGCGATGCGTTACGTCCGTCTCACTCTGGCCTACGATGGAGCCGATTTCTACGGCTGGCAATTTCAAACTGGCCGGCGCACCGTGCAGACCACGTTTGAAACCGTGCTACAAAAGATCACGGGCGTCTACACGCGCGTGCAGGGAAGCAGTCGCACCGATCGCGGCGTGCATGCCCTAGGGCAAGTCGTCAGCTTCCCAACCGAAACACGCCTGACCAACAACGAACTGCGTAAGGCGCTCAACGCCGAATTGCCGTTTGACATGGTGGTGAAGGAGATCGTCGACGCGCCATTTGGTTTCAACGCCATTCGCGATTCGGTTCGCAAGTGCTATCGCTAC
>JBGSHH010000358.1:0-5101 GCA_041752355.1 Pirellulaceae bacterium
ATATACACAGATCCTTCCGCAGTGGTCGTCACCATTCTGCTACGACGCGCGTTATCGGCATCTTTACTAGTTTTTCGGCTCGATTGGCGAACTGACTTGCCTATGTCTTACCCTCCAAACTCGTGTGCTGATTTGGAATTAATGTTCCGTCTGCGAAACTTTGCCGCCTGGGGGAAGTTTGTTGCGTCCCGCTTGAGACTGGGGTTAAACTAGGCTCGCCATCCACCTCTCTACCCTCTTCGCACAAGGCAACATTCCGTGATAAGCGTTTTGCGTCCCGGTCGCTTCTGTTGGTTAGTTCTGCTACTTCTGACTAGTTCTTCGTTTGCGGCGGAAACGGCTAGCGAGCCCACCCCGATCAATACAGAAGATCCGAAACTCCAGCCCTCGTCGCCCCAAGCAGCGCTGGCGAAGATCAAAGTGCCCGAAGGCTTTCGCGTCACGCTGATGGCGGGCGAACCCGATATCCGCCAGCCGATTTCGATGGCGGTCGATCATCGAGGTCGTCTCTGGGTCGCGGAAAGCTATTCCTATCCCGATTGGGCGGAGAAAGGGCACGATCGGCTCGTAATTTTGGAAGATTCCAACAACGATGGCCAGTTCGATAACAAGACGATCTTTTGGAGCGAAGGCAACTACCTCAGCGGTTTCGCACTGGGACATGGCGGCGTCTGGGTATGTTCCGCGCCGAATTTGCTGTTCATTCCCGACAAAGATGGCGATGACAAGCCGGATGGCCAGGCTCAGGTGATCCTGGATGGTTGGTCGACCAAGGGCATTCATAACGTCGTCAATGCGATCAATTGGGGACCCGATGGCTGGCTCTATGGCTGCAATGGCATTACCTCGCCATCGCTGGTAGGCAAGCCTGGCACGGCCGAAAAGGATCGCACGCCCATTAATTGCGGTGTCTGGCGCTATCATCCTACGCAGCACAAGTTTGAGGTCGTCGCGCAGGGCACCACGAATCCTTGGGGACTCGATTGGGACGATCATGGGCAAGCCTTTTTCACCAACTGCGTGATCTCGCATCTTTGGCATCTGGTGCCGGGTGCGCACTACGAACGCATGTTTGGTCAAGACTACAACGAACACGCTTACGCGCTGATGCCTGCGTGTTCGAAGTTTATGCACTGGTCGGGGAGCGATTGGACCAAGGCGCGTGGCCAAAGCGAACACGACAAACTCGGCGGTGGCCACGCGCACGCCGGCGCCATGGTCTATCTCGGCGACAACTGGCCCGACAAGTATCGCAACGCCATTTTCATGTGCAACATTCACGGCAATCGGGTCAATGAGAACACGCTGGAGAGAAAAGGTTCAGGTTACAACGCTGGTCGCGCGCCGGATTTCTTCTTCGCCAACGATGAATGGTTTCGGGGGTTGGAATTGCGTTATGGCCCTGATGGCGGAGTCTATATCAGCGATTGGTGCGACATCGGCGAGTGCCACGATTACAAAGGAGTGCATCGCACCAGTGGTCGCATCTATAAAGTTGTTTATGGCGATGCCAAACCAGCTCAAAAGATCGATCTCTCGAAGCTCAGCGATGAAGAATTGGTCAAGCTGTTACTTCACAAAAACGATTTCTATTGCCGTCACGCGCGACGCTTGTTGCAAGAGCGCAAGACCGCTGGCACGCTCGCGCCCGAAACCGTCGGTAGACTGCAAACGCTGCTGAAAGAGCAACCTGAAGTGACTCGCCAGTTGCGCGCGCTGTGGGCGCTGCAGGGGGTCGGTGGTGTCGATGAACAGCAATTGGTGGAGCTAACGAAGCACGAGAACGAGCATCTTCGCGTTTGGGCGGTGCGATTGCTGGGCGAGCAGGATGGTGCATTGCAACGACAGGCGGCACTACTCAGCAATTTGGCGGCGAATGATAAGTCGGGGTTGGTGCGATTGGAAGTCGCTTCCGCATTGCAGCGTTTGCCCCTCGATGCGCGCTGGTCGATCGCCACGGCCTTGGTATCGCATGCGGAAGACGCGGAGGATGACAATCTGCCGCTGATGATCTGGTACGGTATCGAGCCCGCGGTGGCCGGTGACAAAGCACAAGCCGCCAAGTTGCTCACCGCTTGCAAACTGCCGACGGTGCGGCAATATATCGCGCGTCGTTTGGCATCGAAGTAGGTGATGGAGAAGCACGTCATGCTGGTGGATGGTCGTAGTCGAATTTGGCTTTGCGCAACGTGTTGGGGGTTGCTTGGCCTTGGTCTTGCGCAGGCGGAACAGCGCGAGACGCTGAACGATTTTGAAAAGCCGGGTCTAGGAAGCCAATTCGCTGCGGTGCGACAAATTCAAGTCGCGCGCGAACCGGTCGCTGGTGAACCGCCCGCCAAAGGCCCCAGCGGTTTTGCGGCGCATGTCACTACCGACGGCAATGCGGGTCTGTTCTCCAAGCCGGGAGAAATCAAGCGCGATTTGCTCAATGCTTCCGATTTGGAGTTGTGGATTTATCGCTCCCCGGAAGAAGCAAAGCGGGGCACGGATGTCATTGAGATTCGCTTTATCGAAGCCGATGGTCGGGCGTCATTTCTCACCAAGCTGGAGTTAACACACGATGGCTGGCGAAAGCTGACGGTGCCGTTGCGTTGGTTTCGTTGGGGTGAGGGGCGCGTGCCGCAGTGGGACAAGATCGAGCGTTGGGGCATCTGGTTTCGCGATGCGGCCGAGTTGCAAATCGATGACGTCGCCTTGATGCGTCAGGAAGATCCCGATATTGCCTTGTTGCAAGCGAACGACTATCGCAAGATCGCCTTTCCAGGCTTGCCTGCGGACGAGTCGCGTTTAATTGATCGCCAGCAGATTCTGCTGCTCACGGATGCGAAAGCCTTGGACGCGGAACAGCTATTAGCACATTTGCAGCAGGTGAAGACGCAAGTCGAGCGCGAACTCCAAGTTCCCAGTGAGTTTCCCGAACCGGCGGCGCTGGTGGTGTTTGAAACGCGCAAATCGTACGCCGCTTTCACGCCGCGACTGGCGAAACAATTGCATGCCGTGGCCGACGAGCCCCGTTCCGACGGCTTCACGATTCAAGGCATCGCCACGAGCTACTACGATGCGGAGCTAGGAACGTTGCGGCCTGTGTACACGCATGAATTTGTGCACACGTTGCTCTCGCGCGGGTGGCGGTTGCAGAATCACGGCGAGTGGTTGCAAGAAGGTTTGGCAGTAACCTATCAACTCCGATTTCATCCGCAGAAGGACTTTCGGCAAATCGTCGCGACAGGCATCGCTTCGCCAGAGAACCATCTGCCACTGGAGGAACTGACCAACGGCGAGCGGATTCCGATGAATCGCTATTGGCAAGCGGCCACCTTCACGGAAATGTTAGCGACCGACAAGAAGTATGCACCGAAATTCAAAGCGTTAATCGCCGCCCTCGCTCAAAGCGGTGCGACGGCGTTGGCACCACACCGTGAGAAGATGCTCGGCGTCAGTTGGGAGACGCTCACCAACGATTGGAAAGTATTCTGTAGCGAGCGCTATGCTCCCGAGGGAAGGTAATCGCTATTTCTTTTTGCCCTTGTCGTTGGCCTCAGGATCGCCCAGGTTGATCTTGGGGGTGTCGGCGTTGTCGAGCGGACCCGCGGCGGCGGCGACCGGGGCCGTGGATGTCGCCAGGTTGATTTTCTCCGTCTCGTCGGGTGCATAGATCACGCGAAAGTGGAATTGCACAGTGTTGTTGAGCGCGTCGTAATCCGCCTTCAACTTGTTGAATTTTTTCTCCAGTGCGTTGGTGCGTTCGAGTTCCGCTTCGAGCAATGCCTTGCGCGAATCCTTTTGTTCTTTGGTCGCGCCGGGCACTTTATCGACCAGTCCGATCTGTTGCACGAGCTGATCTTGCTTGAGTTTCAGGGGTCCATAAAACTTCGCCACATCGCGCGACGTGAACTTCAAAGGCTGGCCATCGTCAAGCTTGAAATGCGGAGTGACGACGAGTGTCAAATCGCGCTTCAGGACACTCTCCACTTTGAACAACATCACTTGATCGTCGGGCTTCTCGCCAAAAATCACCCACGCCGATCCCTTGTCTCCTTCGATCACGTTCGCCTTTTCGATTTTCGTCGGCAAGGTGGTTCCTTGGAGCGGCAGGATCTCGACCTTAATCGCGCTAGCGTCGGGCGGATTGGGCAGCGGGATTTCGACGCGCGACAGCTTGTCGAGGTTCATCACCAAGGGCTGCATTTCGGCAGGCTTGCGCAATGCCAGGCGATGCTGTTTCGGGCCGCAGGTGAAGTTAATCGCGCAGTTTGCCAGGCCGGCGGCGACCGGCGAATCGAGCGCTTCAGGCTTCCACTGAAAGACGAGTTGATCTTCCTTGAGTTCCATCTTAGCGACGACAACGCTGCCGGTTGTTTTCGGGTCAGTCGCGGAAAATTCCCATTCACGTTCTGCGGTGCCACCAGCGGCATTCTGCATGGTCAGCTCGCCTTTGTATTTGGAAGCTTTATCGCCCCCGGCGAGCTTGGTGAAGATCAACGTGCCAGCGGGCGCGGTGACCGTTCCAAGCGTCACGGGTTCCGTCGCGGTGGGATTGGGTTTGAGGCCGTCGGTCAATAGCGGCAAGTCAACGGACTGGGCCAGCGCGGCAAACGGCTCGGGCGCAGGCGCTGGTTTGGGTGCTGGCATTGGCTCCGGCTTGGGCTCCGGCATCGGCTCAGTTTTGGGGTCTGGTGGTGTTGGCTCTGGTTTAGGCTCCGGCATCGGTTCGGGAGCTGGTTCCGGCATCGGCTCGACCGGAGGCATCGGCATCGGCATCGGCATTGGCATCGGTTCGGGCTTCACTTCCGGTTTGACTTCGGGGGCAACGACCGGTGGCGCAACTACAGGCGGAACCTCTTGCGCCCCTTCTTGCTTGGTGTTGGGATCTTGCTTGGCGACTTGTTTGCCAAAGCCGCCAAACGCGAAGACAGCGCCCACGACCACCAGCAACAACAAGGCAATGCCGCCACCAACAACGCCCAAAATTAAGGGTAGTGGCAGACCAGCTTTGGCAATTGGCTCGCCCTGCTCTGGTTCCGCCTTCGGGGTCTTGGCGGATGTTTTTGTGGACGTCCCTTTTTTCTTCTTCCCAGGGCCGGGAGCGCCGAAGTTGGGG
>JBGSHH010000359.1:0-16782 GCA_041752355.1 Pirellulaceae bacterium
AGCTTTCCCCCGGCCTACTCGCAAGATAAAGAGGGCAAGCCGCTGTTGAGTTGGCGCGTGCACATTTTGCCGTTCATCGAGGAACAACAACTTTACAGTGAGTTTCATCTCGACGAGCCTTGGGACAGCGAGCACAACAAGAAGCTCATCGCCAGAATGCCGAAGGTGTATCAATCGCCCAATAGCATTGCCGGCAATGGGAAGACGGTCTATCTCGCTATTGGTGGACCGTCCGGGATTTTTCCCAAGCCCATGAAGGAAACCAAAGGCCAGACGGGTGGGATCGGCATGGCAGAGATTCCGGATGGAACGTCGAACACGATTATGATGGTGGAAGCTAACGACGAAAATGCTGTGATTTGGACGAAGCCCGAAGAATTCGTTCCCAACGAAAAGGATCCACTCAAGGCGCTGGTGGGTCTGCGTGCTGGCGGATTCCTGGCTGGTCTGGCGGACGGGTCCGTGCGGATGATCAGCGATAAGGTTTCTGTAGAGACTCTCGTCCGCTTGTTGAAACGCAACGACGGCGAAGTGATCGGCCGCGATGCTTTTGATCAATAACAAGTGCATGTCATAAAAAAAGCGGTCGCTAGATCATCAGTCTAGCGACCGCTTTCGCGTCAGCGTATGTCAAACACCCGTCGCACTAGGTCTTGGCGCATTGATCGCGCAAGTCACGCACACGATCATGCGAGGCGACAATGTTGGCATACTGCTTCCGCAACGTTTCTGTACAGGCACACGAGCCCAAATCCTTGAGCGCGGTCTCGTACTTCTCCTTAATGTGGTCTTCGCCACGTTCGGCTTCATCCAGAATGGCCTTTTCACCCCCGCCGATCGCGGTGCGGAAGTCCATCCAAGTGCGGTGTGCCGATGCCGCAAAAGTGCCGGCTTCCGCAGGCTCTTCGGCATTGATCGACACAAGCGATTGGAGTTCGCCCGCTTGGGCATCGCGTTCTTGTGCGATTTTCGTGAAGAGGGTCACCAACTGTGGCTTGTCGATACTCTGGAGATTCTCGACCGCTTCGCGGAAACCATCGCGACTGTCGATGTTGACGCTGATAAGATCCTGCAGATAGTCAATCGAGTTCTGTGGCAGATTGCCCTTGTTTTGTGTGACGTTCATTTTCAAGTTCCTTGTGAGAGGGCTGTGGTTGTTAAGCAGGAGTTGGTCATCAACAAGCGCCGCCCTCCGCAAGCACGTTGATCCAACATTGTTCCATGGATGGTTACCTGTGCAACTTGCGCGCCAGAGCACCCCAGCAAGCGAACTAAGAGGTTTTCCGGCATTTGTTTTGGCGGATCGGTAGCCGAATGGTTGCTACCCGCGCACGGTGCGCAATGCGCTTGCGGAGGAAAAAGAGGGCGGAGGACGGTGGTGGCCACGTAACGCAAAAAACCACGGCAACATTCGTTACCGTGGCTATGTGCTTCCCAGACCCGAGCTCGTCGGGGATATCACCAGGGCTTGAGTTTCCAGCCGAGAATGAAACCGACGCCAATGCAAGTTAATGCGACCACGTCGGGACGCTCCCGCGCATACTCCATGAAGTACTCCGTTAAATCATCGAGCGGACGTAGTTTTTGTTCTAACTGTCCGGCAGGTTGACTCATGGTGGAGGTGGTTGAACGACTGGGACTCGTGCTACAGTTTTCCATGATGCGATCTCCTTAAAGTAGATGCGATGTAATTCAATTCCGTGATCCGGCGTTGGATAATCGCCGCAACGTTTGCTTCGCCCAACGCATGTTCTGTCGCCACTCGGTCGTCGAGCGATCAAGTAGATGGTGGGCTTGGCGCAGCCGCAACACAGCAATGCCCGCGGATAAGGCCGCGATGAGTAACCCCGCCAGAACTGCAATTCCAAAGGCTTGTGAAAGCGAGAATTGCCAGTACTCCGCAATGGCCAGGGCCATCACTGCCAGGCAAAGTGGCAGACAGGCCAAGGCGAGACAAATGCCGAAGAGCAGCAGCGTCAGGGATAGTATTACCCGTGGCAGTCCCGCTTGCACATCGATGCCAATGAGTTTCGCCTGAAGTTCCACGAGCGTGATCAAGTCATGGAGAAACTCCATGCTGGAGCGCGCCACCGCTTGCGGTGGGGACACCGACGTATGGCCGTTACTGGCGGATTTTACCGACGTTTGATCCACCATGCGATGGTTACTCCCACGATAAAAGCAGATGCCAAACAGGCCACAGGGTAATCTTTCACCAATTGTTCCACCGTGGCCGCTAAGTCACGCTGACCATCACCTTCCGGTTTGGGATCGCGCGTCGCCGTAGACGACCTTCCGGTACGCTTGAACTGTTCTGGCAATCGATTGATCATAGCTCTCTCCGTTGCGGAGTTGGCTGTTGCAATTGGGTGAGATACTGTGATGCAATCGCCATCCCCGTTTGCAAGAGCGCATTACCCGCCATGCCCGCCAACGCGCTAAAAATGCCTGGCCGCATCGGCGGTGGTTCGACCCGTAGGGGAATCTGATTTGATTTCACCAACGCCATCAGTTCCTGCGGATTAGGTTGGATAACGGTGGGCCGACTGGGGATCAACAGGTAACCGATCGCCGCAGCAGCGCCAACCGATAGCAAGGGATATGCTTTGACATACGCCTGCCAATCGGTCAATTCACCCGCCTGATCCACAATGTCCTGCACGTTCTCGCGCAGTTCCGCTCGGACCTCACGCATTTCGCGTTGGACTTGTTCGGCGGAGTCAGGTGGAGCAGCCATAGGAGGTCTCAGTTACGTTGAGAAGGCGAAGTATCAACTAGGGGGACCGACCCCCGAGCTATTTACGGCCCAGGTTTACCGATGGAATTGGTGCGCGAGCGAACTTGGAATCGCATTAGCGACCGCATCATAAATCTGCTTGGTCAATCGCTCGGTGGTGGATTGCTCGGGCGCAAAATAGGGCAAACGGCTGCAAGATTGACCTAACAGCACGCCAACTCCCAACCCAACACCAAAGAGCACCATCATCGAGGCGACAGGATACTCCTTCGCCATCTCGACGGGCTTTTCCAAAGCGTGTCGGATTTCCGTTCCACATTGTTCCATAGTCGAGGCAACCATGATTCACTCCTTCAAATAGGTAAGATTCAATTCAAAATTAACATTCGGCAGTCGGTGGAGAGAAGGAAAGGCGGGAGACGTCACAAACTTCAAATGAAAGCGTATGTGTTTTGACGCTGATGCTTTCCCGCTCTCCACCGACTGCCAATCTCTACTTAACGACGCAGAATCAAGCCCAGCACGACACCAAACACGATGCCTGCTCCGAAGCAAACAGCAGCCGATTCGCCTGGACGCTGACGGATCATTTCTTGCGCGTCATCGGCACCCTTGCGGACGGCTTCGGCAGCTTTGTGTGTGGTCTCTTGCACACTTTCCGCAGCAGAAGCAGCGTAGTTGCGAACCGTCTCTGCGGCTTGACTGATACCTGAACTGCCATTGGCAGCGAGCTCGTCAAAATACTTCTCAATCTCACTGCGCGCTTCGCCTGTCTTGCGTTGGATCAGGCCGACGAGTTGATCGACGTTGCCGGAAAACGATTGCACATCGTCGTTGGTGAGTTGTCCCCATTTTTGACGCAGCTTGCCTTTCCACTCGTTCCAATTTCCCTGCAGTACTTGTTGATTCACCATGTCTGCCACTCCTTACTCATCGAATTCTGAAAGACCGCGACATCGCGGCGGATGATGTCTAGTGGAGTATGCAAGCGGTGTGCCAGTCGGTACCGAAATATCGCGAACTAGATATGAGGGTCTAATCTCCGGTCCGTGCCCGAATTCGCGGCTTCATCGCGAAATCGATCGCCTGGCCTGCACCGGCTGGTTGTACGCTCAGCGGTCGCGCTGGTGTTTCGAGGCGCACCTGCCTGAAATTGGGCATCGGGGCGCGAGTCGTATTAGCGGTCGCATTTCGCTTTAAAAACCGCGTTCCGCCGTCGCGGAATCTCTTGCCCCGAACAAGCTACAGATTTCGGCATGCCAAATGCGGCCTCGTCTCGTAGGGGTGGAAGTCGTTTCCATCACGGGTTCAAAGTTATGTTTGAGGAGATGCGGTCATGCAATGGATTTTCAGGACAATTTGTGTGGTAGGCGCGATGGTGGCGGGAAGTTATGTCATCGCCGAGGAACAAGCGCCAGCGAAGCCCACTGCGGTGCGCCCTGCTGACAACCTTCCCACCAACGCCGATGAACAACTAGCAAGTGTGATTCTGGCGGGGAGTCGCAATGAGGTGGAGATTGCGAAGTTTGCCAAGCCGATGCTTAAGTCGTCCAAGGCCAAGGAATTCGCGGATCGGATGGTTAAAGAACATCAGGCGGCCAATGACAAGTTGGAGAAGTTCGCAGGTAAATATGCCCACGCCGATGCCCCTGCCCGCCGAGACGCGGTGGCTGCCCCCAACACTGCGCGGCCGGTTACCCCTCGGTCCGGCAATCTTGATTGGCCACGGATTCATGATCAGGTTGCCGATAAATGCCTGGCCAGTGCCAAGAAGGCTCTCGAGGAAAATGATGGCGATAAGGCGGATGCCTGCTTTATGGGGCAACAGCTTGCCGCCCACATGGCCATGATCGACAAGTTGAAAGTGTTCCAGGACTATGCCTCGCCTGAGTTGCGCGTGCAATTCGAAAATGCCTTGAAGATGACGGAAGATCATCTCAAGCAGGCGGAATCAATCATGAAGTCCTTGGATGAGGGCAAGTCCGAGAAAGACAACGATAACTCCGACAAGTAACGCAATGTGCAATGCTTGCGGAGCTGCTGTCGCCATGGGGGCAAAGGTACTCACCCCCATGGCGACTTGGCGTTTGGTTGGAGTCAGCGCCGCTTCGAAGTGCGAATGGGCCTGAGATTTGCAGACGAGGAGGCCACGTAAGTTCCGTTGCCATCTCCCTCGTCGCCAAAGTTCGGAAGCACCATGGCTAATCTTAGTACCTCGCCTGGGAGTACCACTTCTTTCCACCTTCGTCCGCAAGTGACCGGTGAAGGGTTGCTGTCCTTCACCATTCGCTTGGGATTACTGGTGTTGGTCATTTTTTGTTTGAAGTGGGGCCAGCCGCTATTGGTGCCCATTGCCTTGGCGGTCGTGCTGACGTTTGTATTGAGTCCCGTCGTTACCGTCTTACAACGCCGCGGCTTACCGCGTACGCCTGCCGTAATTCTGGTCGTGATTGTCGCGTCGGTGCTGATGCTGATAATCGCCGTGACGATGGGCGCGCAATTCATGCAATTGGTGGAGGAGCTGCCGCAGTACGAGGATAGCGTCAAAAAGAACATCGCTCACATGCGCGAGCAAAGTCAGCATACGCCGCTGGGCAAATTGGCGGGATTCTGGGAATCGATTTCGGAAGCGGCCACGTCACCGATGCGCGACTTGCCGCGGTCGGTCAATGACACGGCCGTGTCGGTGCGCGTGGTCGGGGAAAGTGACTGGGCATCATTGTTGAGCCTGGAAACGCTTCAACCCCTGACGGAGCCGCTGGCGGCCGCTGGCTTGGTGGTGGTGTTTGTAATTTTTCTGCTTATCAATCGTGAGGATGCTTATGATCGATTGCTGTGCTTGATTGGCGCGGGGCGCGTGATGCTGACGACGAAAGCGCTCCGAGATGCAGGCGAACGGATCAGTCGTTACCTATTGGCACAATTGCTCGTGAACATCGCTTGCGGTGTGACCGTAGGCGTGGGGCTGGCAATTCTGCAAGTACCCCATGCGCTGCTATGGGGCTTCTTCGCGGCGATTCTGCGCTATGTACCGGTCGTGGGGCCGTGGGTAGCGGCAGCAGCACCCGTGCTCCTGAGTCTCATGGTCGGACAAGGCTGGTTCCTGACG
Source organism: Pirellulaceae bacterium (assembly GCA_041752355.1). Lineage (GTDB taxonomy): Bacteria > Planctomycetota > Planctomycetia > Pirellulales > Pirellulaceae > JAEZGD01. The sequence goes on from JBGSHH010000359.1 coordinate 5,847, forward strand.
GCAGGCGTCGTGGCGCTGTTCTTGGTGATTGAACTGATCGCCAATCTGGTTGCCGAACCGTATTTTTATGGCCAAAGCATCGGGGTATCGCAAGCCGCTCTGCTCTTCGCTATTGCCTTTTGGGCCTGGTTGTGGGGACCGATCGGACTGGTCTTAGCGGCTCCGCTCACCGTTTGCCTGGTCGTGCTGGGAAAGTACGTACCGGCGCTGCGTTTCTTTGACGTCTTGTTGGGTGACAGTCCCGCGCTTAGTCCCGATCAAGCTTTCTATCAGCGCTTAGTCGCGAGCGACGAACTGGGCGCGACGCGCATTGTTCAATCCAAGTCGTTACGAACCGCCTTGCAAACCTACGACGAAATCATCTTGCCAACGTTGCAATACGCGAAGCGAGATTTTGATTCCGGCTGGCTAAATGAACTGGAATTCGATCGCCTGCAGGCCACTTTGGAAACGGTGCTTAGCAAGCATCAATGGGAAGACGCGGAGGATGTCGCGGAAGTAAATCACGCCGATTCGCGCGAGAGGCTCCACGTGCTCTGCGTCGCCGCTTGCGACGAAGTCGACCAGCTGGCCTTGGAGCTGTTTGTGCCCTTGCTGAACCAAGACTTGTTTCAGGTTACGACCACTTCGGAAGCGCAGTTGGTTTCGGAAACCGTCATGCTGGTGGAGCAAGAGCAGCCCACAGTGATTTGCATCGCAAGTGTGCCGCCGGGTGGTTACGCATTGACTAGGCTATTGTGCAAGCGCCTCCGCAAAATGCACCCCAAGCTCAAAATCCTTATCGGCAATTGGGCTGGAAATGTTGGCGGGGGCGGAGAATCCCAGCCCGTCTTTGATGCTGGGGAGGATGTGGTCACCACGACGTTCGACAAGACACTGCGACAGCTAGAGCAGTACAGCACGTATTTACGGAAAACGCCACCTCCCTCCCAGCCGCCGCTGGCCGGCGAAGTCACGCTGGCCACTGCGTGATTCCTGCCCCACGACATGCTTGCCGAAAGCGCAACATGCTTCACGAGCGCGCGATAAAGGGGGGTGGGTCGCGGAGAATTCGCACGTAAATCCCTACTTCACGACTTTGGCATCCGCTTTGCGTCGTAATCTTACTTTGCCGGCCGGTTCGCTGGACGGTCGATGTGCGGAGAGGTGCATCGTCGGGCCTGGGTGAGGAACATTTTTTGATTAATTCACCGACGCCATGGCCCAGCGCGTCTTTGCCAGAAGGTCCATCGTATGACGAACAATGAAAACAATCTCGAGTCGGCATCAGATCACGAAATGCACCAGTCGATGCAACACCTTGAAAAAGCGCTCTTGTCGCCCGTCGTGTCAGGTGAACTGACGGAATGGGTGGAAACGGTGGCTCAGGCGTTGCGCGAGTTTGGGCCAGCCTGGGTCGAGAACATCAAGAACGTAGTTCGCCCGCAGTACAAGCAAATCGCTCGCACCGACGAAGATTTACTGCCCCGCGTCGAACAAATGATTCAAGAAGAACATCAGTTGCAGGAGGATCTTGTCGAGTTTGAAAATATGCTGAGCGATCTGGCGACCCGCGCCGAAGATGTCGATAACGATGAACTCAAGGCGATGAATCACAAGACCCGTGTCGAACGCGACGGCGTAGCGTTGTTGATTCGGATCAAGAAGCAAGAAGCCGCCGCTAGCACCTGGCTGCAGGAAGCCCTCTATCGTGATCGAGGTGTCGTCGGCTAAGCGTGACGAGTCGCCCCCAAATTGAAACTCCAGATTTGCCACGGGCGTCGCGGATTCCACAGCTATCCGCGACGTTCGTGGCTTGAGTATTTTAGGCATCTGTTCTACGCTAAGTAATCCCCTTCCACCAAGGTCAATAGCGTGAGCCAGCCAACCACTACTGCGATTTATGACCATGCCGGTTCGCTGGCGCGAATGGGCGATGATATCGAACTGTTTGGCGAAATGGCCAATTATCTCGCCAGCGATGGACAACAATGGTTGGTCGAAATTCAAGGGGCTCTCGAGGAGGATGATATTGCCGTGGTCGCGCACCGCGCTCACGCCCTTAAGGGGCTGAGTTCAAATTTTGGCGAATGCCGCGCTTGGCGGGCAGCGGCTCGGGTGGAGACTTTGGCTCGCCAAGGGCAGCGTGACGAGCTAGGGTCCAGTGTGGTCGTTCTGGAGTCAACCCTGAATGAATTGCTCGGCGCGCTGTCGCCCTACTTGTCGGAGCAGTCGGACGAATAAAATATGGGTGACAATCACGCGTTTTCCGGCAGCCAAGGCAACGCGCCTGACTCAACAAAGCAACGCACGGCACTCATCGCCTTTGGAATGGTCTTCGCGATTCTGCTTGCGAATGCCTTGATCAGCTATCTCAATATTCGCCGCCTCCGCACCACGGATGACTTGGTGCGCCATACGAACGAAGTCCTCACCGAACTCAACGCAGTGTTCGTGACGGTACTCAACGCCGAGACGGGGCAGCGTGGCTATCTGATCACCAATGAAGAGCTGTTCTTAGAACCTTATACGAGCGGTGTCGCGCAAGTTGAAGAGCGCTTGCATTCGCTCGCAGAGCTCGTCGCTGATAATGCCGTACAGTCCGATAATGTGCGGGAGCTTAGCAATTTGTTACATCGTCGATTCGAGCTGCTTCGCAATGCATTGGCGGCGCGGCGGGGCTCCGACACTTTTGAGCCGAAGGCTCATCTCCTCAATGGTAAGAACGGGATGGATCGGGTGCGGTCCAAGATCGCGGAGATGGAGGTGTTGGAGCGCACGTTGCTCGTGAAGCGACAAAATGAGTCCACTCGCGTCTATTTCACCGCCGTTATCGCCGGCACGATCTCCACAATGCTCGGGCTTTTACTGGCGATTGCCGGTTATATTCTTGTATTACGGGACATCGAGCAGCGCAATCAAGTCGCGGCCGAAATGCAAGCCGCGCATGATCGCCTGGAAGATCGTGTGCGGGAACGTACTGAAACGATCACCAGTGTGATCGCCGATTTACACGATGAGGTGGAGGTGAGACGTTCCGCTGAATTGGAAGCGGAAATGGTTTCCTTGGAGCTGCAACGCAGTAATAGCGAGCTGGAACAGTTTGCGTCCGTCGCTTCCCATGACTTGCAGGAGCCGTTGCGCAAGATTCAGGCGTTTGCCGATCGCTTGCAGACGCATGCCCAAGAGCAACTGGGTGAACGAGGCCAAAACTATTTGGAGCGCATCGTTTACGCCGCGGGACGAATGCGGCGGCTCATCGACGACTTGCTCGCCTATTCGCGTGTAACTTCCAAAGGCAAGCAGTTTGCTGTCGTAGACCTGAATCACGTCTTGGAGGAAGTATTGATCGATCTGGAAGGTCGACTGCATGAGGCCGACGGGCAGGTGCTCTATCCGATTTTCCCGATGGTCGCCGCCGATCCCTTTCAAATGCGTCAGTTGTTTCAAAATTTGATTGCGAACGCACTGAAATTCCATCGTCCCGGCGTACCACCCCAAGTTGACATCACAACAAAGATTGCGGGAAAATACGGGGCTGGCGAGGACAGTTCGGAACGAGACTTGCGACTACAAATCACTGTGAGCGACAATGGCGTTGGTTTTGAACCGACGTACAAAGATCGCATTTTTGAATTATTTCAACGGCTGCATGGGAAGGATGAATACGAAGGGACTGGTATCGGCCTGGCAATTTGTAAGAAGATTGTCGAACGACATGGCGGCACGATCGTCGCTGATGGCGTGCCGGGCAAAGGTGCCTCCTTTACATTCTCGCTGCCGCTTGCTCAAACAGAGTAATAAGGAGAAGCATGATGCGTCCCGGTAAAACAATTAGCATCTTGATGGCCGACGACGACGCAGACGATCGGCAGATGACGCGCGAAGCATTCGAGCAGTGTCACGTTGCCAACGAACTGCATTTCGTGGAAGATGGCAAAGAGTTACTCGATTATCTGCATCGTCGCGATAAATTTGTACATTTGGCCGGTACACCCCGACCAGGATTGATTCTGCTTGATCTCAACATGCCCAAGATGGATGGCCGCGAGGCGCTGCGCGAGATTAAATCGGACCCGCGTTTCAAGAACATCCGCATCATCGTCATGACTACCTCCAAGGCGGATGAGGACATTGTGCGGGCGTATCAATTGGGGGCGGAATCGTTTATCACCAAGCCAGTTACCTTTCCCGCTTTGGTGGATGTGATTTCCACGATGGGACGTTATTGGTTGGAGATCGTCGAACTTCCCTGTGGCTGCGAGGACGACAAGCATGCCCAATAGCACCGCGCGAGTGCTCTTGATCGAAGATGATGAGGATGACTACTTCCTCACCAAAGAGCTCTTTGCCGACCTCCCGCCGGGTGCCTACCACTTGGATCGCGTCGCCAATTTTGACGACGCGATTCAAGCGTTTGAAGACTGCGACCACGATCTCTACCTCGTTGACTATCGTCTGGGCAAACATACTGGTTTGGAAGTGATCATCGCTGCCATGGCACTTGGGTGCCGAGCGCCAATGATCATGCTCACGGGGCAGCGCGAGCGGGAAGTCGATCTGTTAGCGATGCAAGCGGGCGCTGCTGATTACTTGCTCAAAGAACAGCTCACGCTTGCGGCGCTGGAACGCTCGATGCGTTACGCCTTGCAACAGCAACGCCTTCAGGACGCGATCCATGAGGCGAATCAGCAACTCGAAAGGCGGGTCGAGGAACGCACTGCCGAGTTGGAGAAAGTGAATGATTCGTTGCAGGTGGAGATCGCGCGACGTCAACGCATTGAAGACCAACTTCGCGAAGTGGACCGTCGCAAGGACCAGTTCCTCGCGACCCTCGCGCACGAGTTGCGCAATCCCCTCTCGCCGCTCACTGCCGCCACGCAACTGCTGGGCCTGGAACCGGAAAACGCGACGCAGGTCCGCGAATTGACGTTGGTGATGTCGCGCCAACTCACGCAGTTGGTACGTTTGATCGACGATCTACTCGACATATCCCGGATATCCGGCGGCAAGCTGCAACTCCGCAAATCGCGATTCGCATTGGGCGAACCTATTGCGGCGGCGATTGAATTGAGCCAACCACTGATCGACGAGGGTCAACACTCGCTCCGCGTGTCCTTGCCTACGCAACTGGTCATGCTTGATGGCGATCCCGTGCGATTGTCGCAAGCCATTAGCAATTTGCTGATCAATGCCGCCAAGTACACGCCCTGCGGCGGATCGATCGAACTCGAAATCACGGTCCAAGACGAGCAGCTGGTGATTCGCGTGCGTGATACGGGGCTGGGAATTCCCTTAGACAAGCAAGCCGAAATCTTTGAGATGTTCACGCAGGTCGATAGTTCCTACGCCAGGCAAAAAGGTGGTCTTGGTATCGGATTGACGCTCGTGAAAACGATTGTCGAACTGCATGGCGGCAAGATCGATGTCTTTAGCCGCGGTGTGGGGGCGGGGAGCGAGTTCACCATCTACCTGCCGCTGGCTAACGCCACTTCGACGACGGATGATCCAGCCCACGCGGTAGCTTCCGAAGTAGGGAAGCGACCAACCTTACGCATCCTCGTCGTGGACGACAATGAATCAGCTGCTCATTTGCTCTCGCGGTTGCTCGATAAACTGGGGCAGACCGTGGAAGTCGCGGATTCTGCCCCCGCCGCATTAAGCAAGCTGCATGACTTCCGGCCGCAACTGGTTATTTCCGATGTGGGCATGCCAGGCATGACGGGTTTAGAACTCGCCCAAGCGATTCGCCAACTGCCGGGCCTCGAACAGCCCAAAATGGTCGCTCTCACGGGCTTTGGGCAGGCCAGCGACCGACGTGATGCCTTAGCGAGCGGTTTCGATGATCATCTAACCAAGCCGATCGGCATGGCGGAGTTGGAAAAGCTAATTGCGACGTTTGGCACGTGATTCGCTCTTGAGGGAGAAGGCGAGAGCCTATGAGCCGCTCTTGCAAAAATTTCTCTCCCGGAGTTGATCCATCATGCTTGGCACCATACTGCTCGTCGTTCTAATCCTATTGCTCTTGGGCGCAATTCCCGCGTGGCCCCATAGTCGCGGCTGGGGTTATGCTCCCTCCGGTGGATTAGGCCTTGTCCTGTTAATCGTGTTGATTCTGGTGCTGCTACGCGCCATATGACGTCATTCAGTGTCCTCGGCGTCATCGACATCGCCCGTGGTCACCACTTGGCCGATCTTGATGCCGAGGGATTGCGTCTTGTTGCGAACGCTGCCGCGCGTGATGCCGAGCATCCGCGCCGCCTGCGATTGGTTTCCACTCGTGGCTTGCAGCACGCGCGTCAACACGTACCGCTCCATAAATTCGATCGCTTCCGCGTAGATATTCTCGGAGCCTTGCGCGAGTCTCGCCTCCAGGAACGGTACCAGATCCTGGTGGACATCGTGGGAACCACCGGTATCTGAACTTGGCGGGGCGTGTTTCGTAAAACTGGGTGCGAAATTCGCTGTGTTCAGGCCGCCACCCCGAACTTCCTCAGGCAAGAACTCCGACATCAGAATCGGACCGGTCATATTCAGCAACGCCTGCTTTAACACGCTTTGCATCTCACGTACGTTGCCGGGCCAATGGTATTCAGTGAGAATCTTCAGCGCATCGGGCGAAACGCGTTGGAGTGTTTTCCCCAACTCGTCGGCATATTTGGCGAGGAGACTATCGATCAAGAGCAGCACATCGTTGCCGCGCTCGCGTAGAGCAGGGAGCCTGATCGTGAAGCCATTTAATCGGTAGTACAGATCAGGGCGAAACGTCCCCTCTTCCGTCATCGCTTCCAGATCGCGATTTGTGGCCGTGATGATGCGAACATCGGTTTGGATTTCGTTGTTGCCGCCGACCCGTTCAAACCGCTGTTCCTGCAATAGCCGCAGCAATTTGGCTTGGACCAACGGTGCCATATCGCCGACTTCGTCCAGGAAAATGGTGCCGCCATTGCATTGCTCAAACTTACCGACGCGCCGTTGATCCGCTCCGGTGAACGCCCCTTTTTCGTGACCAAATAGCTCGCTTTCCAGCAGTGCGTCCGGCAATGCGGCGCAATTTACCGCCAAAAAGGGTTGCCCGCGGCGTTCGCTATGCTGATAAATCGCCCTGGCGATGACTTCCTTGCCGGTGCCGCTTTCGCCACGAATGAGCACCGTGACGGTTTGGGGTGCTACGCGCCCAACTGCTTTATAGACTTCCATCATGGCCGGACTGCGACCAATCAATTCCTGCGACCGACTGTTGGTCACAGCCGTCGAGGGCAACTCCACAGGCGTTTCCATCAAGCGGCTCATTTCGAGCGCCTGACCGACGAGCTGCTTGACGCGACCGACATTCAAAGGCTTGAGTAGAAAATCGAGCGCACCCAGTTTCATTGCTTCAATCGCCGCATCGCTCTCGCCACCAGCGGTGATAAAGATGATCGGAATGCGTTCGTTGATCGCGCGAACGCTTTGGAACAGTTCCAGGCCAGTGATGCCTGGCAGCATCACATCCAGCAGGATGGCGTCGGGCTTCAATTCCTTCAACATCGTCAGGCCAGCTTCCGCGTCGGCGGCAGCATGAATGGTGACTTCCAAGTCCTTGCAAGCGGCGCGAATGAAATGCACCACGCTGCGATCGTCATCAATGACTAAAAGTCCCGGCATACATTGTTTCCTGTCGCGGACGGTAGCTCTATCAGGGGTTGAAGTCTCAATGCTACGTGGGAAGGAAGCTGGCTGTCAACTCTCACTCACGCGTGGGGGACCGCTTGTCAATCGAAAGAGTGTTGCTTGCTGATGACTCAGCATGGTCGGCAACAGATCAGTCGCCCTAGGCGAAAATCGAGGAAATACCCCTCAAGGCGACGAATTCCCGTCAATTTTGCCTGATTAGCAGCGGGGCAGATTCTTTCGTGTCCCATTGGCACGCCGTGTGCTTTTTAACACTTTCGTGAGAGTCAACCAAATACGATTTCTAACTCATAAGGAGAATTCATCATGTTGCAATGGGCTTTAGTCTTCATGTTGTGTGCCCTGGTTGCCGCGGTCTTTGGATTTGGTGGCATTGCCGCTTCCTTTGCCGGCATTGGGAAAATTTTGTTCATGGTCTTTTTGGTGCTGTTCATCGTCAGCTTGGTGTTTGGCGGTATTCGTCGGCCACTGCCTTAGTGTGTTACGAGTGACAAATCTCAGGTGTCGACAGGTGTCGGCATAACGAGCTGGACGAGAATCGTACTTTATAGAGGAGTCTTAGAGATGAATCGGAACTTTGTGGGATTGGTAATTGCCAGTTGTTTGTTTTTGACGTCGAGCGTCGCGTCGGCGCAGATTGTGCAAGTTGAGAAAGATAAAGATGGTGTACGGGTCAAGGCCCCTGGCGTTCGGGTTGGTACCGATCGCGCAGTGGACGCCAAGAATGACCTAACGCATGCCCTTCGCGCCTCGAACATCATCGGTGCGGAGGTCAAGAACGGTGAACGCACCGCACTGGGCACCGTTAATGACTTGGTCTTCAACGAACGGGGTCAGGTGCACTATCTAATCATGACGCACGGCGGCGTGTTGGGTGTGGGTCAAAAGTATTGTGCCGTGCCGCTGCGTGCGGTGACGTTCAAGCCCACCGAAGATGCTGGTGAATACTGGATTGAATTCAACATCAATCCCAAGACACTGGAGAAGGCCCCGAATTTTACGAGCGACAAGTGGCCGAACTTTCGCGATGACTCATTCGTGAAGAGCAACGACAAGTTCTACTCGGATGCTGTGGAAGTGAATGTTCGTACTGAGTAGTCGCTCAGCAAATCAGGAGGAACGAACGACCCTAGCGTCGTTTGGAACAATGAAAATTGTTCGGCAGGATGCATCCCCCACGCCTTTCCGCGGTGTAAGCCGCGGGAAGGTTTTTTTATACCTTTCAAGGCAGCCATCCATTCACGCGAATTGGTTTTGGCACGCCACATGCAATCGAGCTAGGTAGGCGCGGGATTTCTGGCTCGCTGAGTCAGCCCGCTCTAACAAGAACAAGGAGCAATGAAATGAGACACATAGCCTATGCGGTGTTGCTAGTCGCTTTGACTGGCTGTGATCCTGCCATGAATGACCGTCCAGTACCGGCCGGCTCAACCACCGTTCCCGACTCCACGGTGGAACCAACGAGGGCCGACAACACCGCGGTCAATGAGCGCGATCGCGATGGGAACACCAAGACCCCCGTCGATGATCAAGATGAGAACTCCGAGGATGTCAAAATCACGGCTGACATCCGGAAACTCATCCTGGCCACCGATGGAATGTCGATCAACGCGCAAAACGCGAAGATCATGACGTCGAAAGGGCATGTTACGTTGCGCGGGCCCGTCGCGTCGGATGATGAAAAAGCAAAAGTCGAACGCCTGGCGAAAGATGTGGCCGGTGAACGCATGGTAACGAATGAGTTGGAAGTAGCCGAGGAATAGTTCGCTTGGCGATTGACGTTCGTTTTATTTCTTAGTTCATGAAACCGAAGGAGAATATCATGTCCAGTGTATTCTGTTTAGCTAATGATGGTTCGCAAGCCATTCGCATTCTCAATCGCTTGCAAGCAGCTGGCCTGGGAGGCGAGAATGTTTCCGTGCTGCACTCCGATCGCCATGGCAATCGAGAGCTGTCCACCGAGAATTCCACCAAAGCCCCTGAAGGTGCGACTGCCGGTGCGGGTACCGGAGCGATCTTGGGTGGAGCTGTCGGATGGTTGGCCGGCATCGGCGTCTTGGCGATTCCCGGATTGGGGCCATTGATCGCCGCAGGTCCAATCCTCGGTGCACTATCGGGACTTGCCCTGGGCGGCACCATGGGCGGCATTACCGGCGCGCTCATCGGGATGGGTATTCCTGAATATGAAGCTCAGCAATACGAGGCACGCCTGAAGGATGGCAAAGTACTGATCTCAGTACACGTTGAGAACAGCGACGAGTCTTCGCGCGTGCGCAAGATTATGTCGGATGAGCAGGGCGAATCGATTTCGACAGGCAGCGAATCGTCCGTCTCGCGCGGCTAAGATTGCCAATTGACAATAAAGCGGCCACCTCAATCAATGCGGACTGAGGTGGCCGCTTTCATTTGAATAGCTCGCCGAGTCTAATCGTTCGGTTTGACGTCCACATCGACGCCCTGCTTATCGACATCCACCTTCACGTCGTCGCCAACTTTCACATCGACGCCATCTTTGACGTCGACCTTGACGTCGTCTTTGGCCGCGGGCTTAGCGCCGCAACCATTCAGCGGGACGAGCATCAGAAGCGTGACGGACACCAAGATCATGCGAACAATACTCATTGCGCAGTTTCCTTGAATTTGAAGAAAGCTGAATCAGCGTTCCGAATATTCTATAGGATGGCGCATGAGAAGCGAGCCGAGATCATTCCGAGATCCGTCCGCTGCGACGCGTAAACAGGCTGAGGACAGCCACAAACAAAGTCGCCCCGATCACCGACCAAATAATCGGATACGAGCGATCACCTATTTGAAGCGTGTAAAAGTCCGCAAAACCAGAGGCTCGCGCCAGCCAGGTTCCCAGCAAAGCGCCGATAAAGCCCAGCACAATCGACACCAGACAGCCACCTCGCGAATAACCGACCAACGCCTGGGCGATACTACCGCAAACGCCCGCGACAAAAAGCAATATAAGAAGGTCGATGAGTGTCATGGCCATTGGCTCCTACGCGGGTGGAGGAATTTCGTCGGGTGAGGATAGACCGACGGAGGCCCACTTATACCGCAAATGTAGTGCCAAACATCCGGCAGATTAAGACATTACTTAAGATGTTTGTTCCGCGATGAATCGCATGCGATTGACCATGGAGAAGAAGCCATTGCTGCGCGAGCGGCTGAGGTGCTGCGAGAGGCCGATCTTCTCGAAAAGCTCCTTGATGTCGAAATCGACAATGTCCGTCGGCGTACGATGCGAATAGGCGGCCAGCAAAATGGCGATGAGCCC
>JBGSHH010000360.1:0-7264 GCA_041752355.1 Pirellulaceae bacterium
CGCCATGGTGGCCAAGTCACCGGCGGGGAGCAAGTACTGCGCATGCTCGAAGATCAGGCCCATCCGCTTGCGATTGGTGCCATTCTCTTCCAGTACATTGCGTTGAATGAGTTGTTCGAGTGGATCGAGAATCTTGTCCGGGTCGCGCGTCCAAGTAGCCGGCAAACCGATCGCGCCGGTCACGTGTTGCATCATGCCATGCAAACGCTTCGCGTCGTTACCGGCCAACGGTCGCAAGCCACGACCTACATCGTACGACAGTACGACATCCCACGAACCAAACACCTGCGTCGCGAGAAAGTCAGGCAAGCTTACGTAATTGTCTTGCCCATCCGCGCCCTCGCAACGCACCAAATCGTGCACGTTGCCATACAGCACAAACATGCAGGTGGTGCCGGAGTAATACATCTCCGCCAACTCCCGCGCCCAGGCGGGATGCCACTCTGGCATGTTCGAATTGGTGCCTGTTGACATGGGTTGATTAGCTGCCAGCGAGAAGAGTTTGTGTTAACCACCGAAGAATGGCGAAGGCAGTTCGTGCCGGGGATGAACGCGGAGTTTCACGGATTAGAATCAACGAAATACAATTGGCATTTATCCGTGTCATCCGTGTTTAACCGTGTCGAAAACCGCTCTCGAACTAGTGGCATCGATCATTGCATTTCCGTTTGCTTGGCGGGACCGAGTTCCTTTTCGGTCGGCGCGACATTGACTGTCTCGGGCGTCACCAGCCCGAGCTCCACTTCAAACTGCCGCAGCGCTTGATCGGCCATGGCGGCTTCCATGGCTTGCTCCTTCTTGATTTCCTCGATCCCCTCGCCGGAGAGATCGGCGGCGACGCGAGCTTTGGCGCGATTGAGGCCAATCTTGTCCTGGATCACGCTTTCGATCTGGCCGAAATCGGTGGTGACATCGAAGTTGAACGACTGCGCGAGTTGGGCGAGTTCGGCTTCCGCCTTGCTCATCTTGAGTTCGGCGTCGTACTTCTGAATCTTGTCCTTCACCTTTTGCAAGTTGCCACTAGCGCGCTTGATCTTGGTGATGTTATTTTGATATGCCTCTTCGTGCATCTTGAGCTGGGCGGAGTTCTCGGCCAATTCCTGCTTCGCTTTTTGCAATTCCAACGCGAATTTGGCAGCGGTATCGCGATCGCCGGATTGCAGATACGCCCGCACTTTGGCTTCCAGGCTTTGCACGTGTGCCTGATCGTTCTGCACTTGGCGCGTGACCCTTTCGACTAACGCCCGATATTGCTCGACCCCCTTGCGACCTTCTTGCAACTGCGAGACGGCGAGATCGTATTCGTACTGCATTTGCGCGATGGGGTCGGCGGTCCAAAACAGATTCGCCAACTTGTTCATTTGCGCGGCGAGCGAACGCCATAGTTTGCCGAGAATCATGGGATGATAGCCTTTCTAAATCAACGAAAAGCGGAGTTGTCGTCCGGCGGCGGCAAGCCGCAGCGCTCCGATGCTGTGATAGCCCTTTAGTCTTGGTCTGTCAATCAGTTGCCGCACTATCCCGGCGCGTTCGCGAAGCTCGATAGAATTCCTCGCTGACGCTTCGGGTTAGTGTTATTCCTCGCTGACGCTTCGGGTTAGTGTCAAAACGCATAGCGCACTTGCACATCGCGATGTACCAGGGGTGGAATGGCGCGCGGGGCGACGAGCGGCGCGTCGTAGGTCACGCACTCCTCCCACGGCGGAATCGCCCCTTCTCGATAGAACCGTTCGACATACCGCCAATCGGTGGCGACGAAGTCGCTGTACCAAATATCGAAGTCGGTTAGTCCCGCCTCATGTAGCAATTGCAGGCCGAACTCTGCCGCCTTGTATTCGTAGCCGCGTAGAAAAACCAGGAACGACTCCAAATCAGCGGAGTCCGTCAGCCCGGCCAGCTCTGCTTCGAGCGATGGTGCCACCCACTGCACGGAATGCCCAAACAGGTGCAGTAACACGAAGCATTGCATCTCGAAGCCGACATCGGGATCGAGGACTAACTGCCGCCCGTTGAAGATGCCCGTTCGGGGTGGTTCCAGGTCGCAATACAAAATCGCGAAACCATGTTTGACGATGGCCGAAGTACAGCGCGTCCAGATATGCAGCAATTCCTCGCCTGACATCTCGCCGACGCGTTGTGGCAAAAGTTGGCGCGTTCCCACAGGGGGGTGTCCGATCCACATGGCGAATATCGATTCCTATTTGAGTAGCCGGTGCCGCCACGGCCGCGGATGGGGGAGTGAGTCACATCGGTATCTTCAAGCTTAGAGAATTAGTCCCATGACGCGACCCCTCCCAATCGACTCCCTCATTGCGACGTGACTCCATGGCCTAAGCGATAGAACCGGATCTTGCGCACGAAATCGACCCGCATTTTGCGAAAAATTCGCGAAATTGCCGTGTTAAACAGGTGTTTGCTTGAGGTACCAATAACTCCCAAGTCTGCAGATTCGACGCAGTTACATCCCTCGTCACGACTCATTTCCGCAAGGCAGGGACTGCCAGACTCGGCCCGTCCGCCACGGGCCGCACGTCTGCCAGGGCCGGCTTTGGGGAGAACCCCTTCCCGCTTCCCCATCTCGTTGTTCTCGTTTCGAAAGGGCATTCCCGATGTTTTCTTTCTCCCGCCAGCGCTCGTCAGCGCTCACTCGTTCCGCGCGGCGCTGCCGCAAGTTGATTCATGGATTCGATTCTCTCGAAGCGCGGCGTCTCTTGGCGACCGACTTAGCCATCACCGCCCCCCAGTCAGGTTCCGTTGGCGTGTCGATGGAGTACAGCGGTGCCGCGACCGTGACTTCCCCCAATCTTAATTTTGAATGGAACGCCTATCTCGACAACGGCGACTTTGCAGGCATCCTCGATAGCGGCGATGAACTGGTCGCTGGCCCAACGACGCAAACTCCCAGCATCAGTGGCGGACTGGCAAGCGACACCTTTTCGTTCACGCCCGCCGTGGAAGGGGACTATTTCGTGGTCTTGACCGCCATCGACGACGGCGGCAGCGAGAGCGTTGAGAACGGCCCAGTCAACGTCGGCGCAGGCTCGGCGGTCGAAGCCAATCTGCAACTTACGAGCTTCTCGTTTGTGGAAGGGACTGCCGTCACCGCCACAGGTTCGCTGATCAACACGGTCGCCTTTCCGATTAGCTATGAGTGGGTTGTCACCAAAGATGGCAATCCCTTCGCGGCGGGTACGGACGCCAATGTCTCCTTCACGCCAGACGACGAAGGAGCCTACGTCATCTCGCTCACCGCGACGGACGCCTTGCTGCAAACAGGGTCCGTCAATTTGCCGCTCCCGATCGCGAATGTGTCACCGACACTCGCAAGCTTCACCGGTCCTAACGCTGGTATCGCCGGACAACCAGTCAACTTCTCAACGAGCGTCAGCGATCCAGGCGATGATACCATCACCGGACACTGGGAAGTCCGCGACGCCAGCAATACGTTGCTCGATAGCGGCACCAGCGGCGCGACTGGCTTTAGTATCGTGCCCATGGCGCTTGGCAATTTGACGGTATCGTTCTTCGCCGACGATGGGGATGGTGGCACGACGCTCACGCAGTCGCTGCCGATCAACGTCACGGGCAGTATCCAAGTGGGCACGCAGGTCATGGTTGGGGCGTCCACCGGTGGCTCGAATGTCGCGATCGATCCGGCCAGCGGCGGATTGAAGGTTACGGTCGATGGTGTGGCGCAGACTTACACCGGCATCACGCAAGTCATTGTCTACGGCCAGCAAGGGAACGATGTCGTGATGGTCGCCAGCAGTGTCACCACGCCTGTCTGGGCCTTTGGCGACGCAGGCAATGATTTACTGCGCGGCGGCGGCGGCGCGGATGTGTTGATCGGTGGCACAGGCACCGACGTGATCGTGGGCGGCGCGGGACGCGATCTGCTGATCGGCGGTGATGGAAGCGATATCATCATCGGCGACGCCGGCGACGACATACTCATTTCCGGCTATACCGATGTCGATAACAACCTCGCGGCACTGGCAGCGATCATGAACGGCTGGTTGGGTAGCGGTTCATTTGCGTCGCGCGTGAGCGGACTTTCGTCCTTGCTCAATGCCAGCAACACGCACGACGACAACGATCTCGATTTTCTCACAGGCGGTGCCGGTACCGATTGGTACTTTGCCAACCTGATTCTCGATGGCAGCGATAATTTCTTGGATCGGGATCTCATTCTCGGCATGAGCGCCGCGGAATTCAACGCGTATCGCGAGTTGGTGATCGACTAAGAACAATTGCTGTCACTAGTGCGTGTGACCGGCGTGTTCGTCGTGGGCATGATCGCCGTGATCATGTCCCTCATGTTCCTCAGCGTGCGTATCGCCGCCGCCATGGGAATGTTTGGGTTCGATGAACCCAATGCCATACGCCAGCAGTACGCCGAGCAATAATGCCGTGGTGAGCTTTACGCGATCGTGCGAATGAAAACTCACTTCTGGCAAAATGTCGGCGAGCGAGATGCAAAGAAACACGCCGCCAGCAAACGCCAGCGCGGTGCCGACAACGAGCGATTGCTGCTCGCCTAGCGTCCCCGCGCCAAAGTAAAACAAAGCCGCACCCAAGGGACACATCAAAGCAAATGCCAAATTGATCCAGGCGATCGATTTGTCCGACCACTTGCCTGAGTGCATTACCGTGGTGATTGACATGGCGTCGAGCGGCTTGTGCAGTGCCACCGCGAGAAACGTCCCGAGGCCCATCATGCCCAACGCACCGGCATCATGCAGCAGCGCTTCGGAAGCGACGCTCGCACCCAGCGCCATGCCATCGATCATCGTATGCAGCGCAAGGCCGAACGCCAGTCCCACCCAGCTATAGGCCGTGCCGGGACCATGGGCATGTTGATGGTGATGGTGGCCATGGTCGTGTTGGGGTTTGGCTGGCGTGGTTCCACTTTCGTAGGGATTATGCAAACTCACCAGCGCAGGCTGTTCGTCGTGTTGATGGTCGTGGTCGCAGTGTTCATGACCGTCGTGAACCAGATCGTCTTCCAGTGTGCCATGTTGATGCACATGAAAGACCCGGATCAAACCGAACATAAACAACAAGCCGATTACCGCAGAGCCCATTGTCCAGTCCAGGCTGCCAGTCATTTCGACCGAGTGGGGAATCAGATGTAGCAACCCCACCCCCAGCATTAGCCCTCCGACCAGGCTCATCATGAGTTCCATGCGGGTATGGGTCAGCCGCATCATTTTGGGAATCCAACCGCCCAGTAGCGAGGACACCACCACCAGCACGCAGTAAATAATCAGCAAAACGGTTGGCATGATGGTACTTTACGGTTGAGAGGCCAAAACCCCGAAGGAATTGCCCATCGTAGGCATTTGCATTTAGTTTTCAAGTGCGGAAGCAGCCCAAGAAGCACCTCTAAGCAGGTTGTCATGATATGTCGTTCGGATATACTTCATCAATTGCATGATCTATTAAGTGACCACCCGCACCAAGATGACGACCCAAGAAACTTCCCTGATTGATTGCGACGAGCACGAGCATTTGTCGGCGGCGGAATTGCGGGCGCGCTTGCTCGATCCATTATTTAGCCAGCGCGCGGCCGATATTTTCCGGGCACTGGGCGATGCCAGTCGGTTGCGACTGCTCGCGTTGATGCTGCATGGCGAGATGTGCGTCAGCGAAATCGCCACCACCTTGCATGATAACTTGCCCGCCGTATCGCAACGCTTGAAATTACTCAAAAGCGAACGGATTGTCACGTCGCGCCGGGCTGGCAAGCACGTTTACTATAAACTCGCCGACCAACATATCGCCGATCTCATCTCCAACGCCTTAGCCCATGCGTCGGAAGTATAACCTACATCTCCACTGGCAACATAAGTCATGAATCATTCCTCGGATGGGACGATGTCCAGTCAACTCCACGCCATTACGGTTGCCAACGCGCGCGAACTGATTCGCAACGCGAACCTCCGCTGCACCACCTGTCGCGTGGCAGTACTGCAACATCTGTCGGGATCGAGCGGACCGCAAAGCCACGCCGACGTGGCCGATGTGCTGGTACCGGAAGGGTTCGACAAATCGACGATCTATCGTTGCCTCGTCGAAATGGCGGAGGCGGGCCTGGTGTTGCGGCACGATCTCGGGGACCACGTCTGGCGCTTTGAGTTTCGCCGAGGGGAAAATCACGAACATTGTGAGCACGCCCATTTCATGTGCACGGTTTGCGGCAAAGTCGAATGCCTGAGCGATGTGGAAGTGGTGATCTCCCCGACCAGTCAATCGCGTTCGAATTTCAACAGCCAGGTGACCGAGATTCTCCTCAAAGGCCACTGCGTGACGTGTCAGTGAAGGCACCCACACGAACCCGGCTATCTTAACTAGCCCGCTGCGCCAGCGAGGACGGAAGTTGCATCGCGCCGTACCAGCGCCGCGGAGATCGTTTGACGTCCCCCGCCGAACGGCCCCGGGGGTTCCATGGGGCACCACGTCCTCTCCCCCAACTTCCTACAACCTCGTTGTGCGACCCGTTTGAAATCCGTACGCATTTTTTCAAGCGACGCGGTAACTCTTTGCCCGTCGAGCGTTACATCCGCGACACCGCGTTCCAAAATGTGATCCAGGCGCGTTTCAGACGGCGCCGGCAACTTGTGCTAATGTTTACCCTTTTCGACCCAGAAGGGGGTGCTTTTACCGCCAGCGTCGTCAACTCAGGCGGCAGCCCACTCGTCGACACGTCCGCGTTTGGGTTCTCGCGAAACCAAAGCCTCACCTACATTCCCCGCCCGGTGCAGGTGGGATGGTGACTGCGGAATCCGAACTTTCATCGCTCAACCTCCATTGAAGTAGGAATGTACTTATTTCCTAAATCATACTGATGTTCTGATAAGTTGTCAATCCGTAGTTTTCAATTTTCCACATTTCCCATTCCCACCAGCCCTGTCCCCACCAGCCCGACGCGCCAGCGAGGACGGTAGTTGCATCGCGCCGTACCAGCGCCGCGGAGATCGTTTGACGTCCCCGGCCGAACGACCCGGGGTTCCATTGAGCTCCACGTCCCCTTATCGCCACGGCGCTTTGCCACACCCACCATACCCCTGTCCTCGCTCGCGCTCTATGAAGTTGCGCTTGGCTGCTAGCAGCGGGTGGGCGCAAAAAAAATGACTCCGGCGCAGGGGCGGTAAATGATTACTAGAGCTGGTGAGGCCCGTTGAACCGCCATCGACGCAGGAGTCATTACTATGTTTCGCTTCGACTTGCCGAAAATCAAGCAGTTTTTGCCGCTGGCGCCTGG
>JBGSHH010000361.1:0-4560 GCA_041752355.1 Pirellulaceae bacterium
TCAAAACGATCGACGGCAGATCGAGCAACTGGCCGCCTGGGTCGAGTTGATGCAACGAAATCCCGCCAAGCCGGATCGCGTTCAAGCGCCGCGCGACAGCGCGGTACGTCAAGCGAAGTATGAAGAGCCCGTGGAAGATGAGCCGACTCCGCAAATTCGCCGCTTGCCCAGCGTCAAGGATCAGGCGAAGCCGATTCCCGTACCGAATAAATCCAGCACTGCTCTTCCTTCAGCACGCGATCCCTTCGACCCAGAGATCTTCAACCGTCAAACGCAGCCTTAGTACTTCGCCACTATGGAATCTTGGAATGATTGGGGTGGGACAGACCTTCCTGTCTGTTGAGCAAACAGATGATGAGGCAGACAGGAATGTCCGCCCCACGCAAGATCGCCATCCCCGATTTAATCTACTTCCATTCGACTCCGACCGACCATCGGCCATTGTCTTGGAGCGCGATGCGACGTACAAATCCGCGTACCGGATGTCCGTAATACTGCACAATGACTAGCTGGTCTTTTTGCAGCCCTTCCACATCGGCAACCGTGACTGCCAGCCCGCTATACGACTCGTTCGCAATCTCGCCGCAGAACGACAACCCTGCCGCCGTCGCAAAGGCGATGGCTTGCGCGCCCGGCTCCGGCTCGAAGCGCATGTTGCGACGTAACGGCGTGACGGGCGTCTGGTCGAGTTGGGGTACGGACGACGTGGCAGGAATCGCGTTCGGAGATGACATGGTAATGACCCATTTGCTAGCTGGAGGGCAGTTCCAACGGCAAATCAACTTTAGATCATTGGTGGGGTCTGTCGACCATTTTTCTGGCTGTGACGATTAAGCAGGTCGTGCAGCGCTTGCGCGGTGAAAACGAGCGGTTTACGCGGCAAACGTTGCCAATCGAAATCGCGCAGCAACGCCCCAGGAGCGATTGGCTGGGGCTCGTTCAATAGTCCACAAGTCCAGGCGAGATAGCCCACCAGTCGCTCCGACGAAACGCCTGCCTCGCGCAGCATGGCTAGTCGCGTGTCGCCATGCCGCTTCGCCAAACGGCGGCCATCCTCGCCGATCACCAGCGGCACATGGGCGAACGTCGGTGCCTGCCAACCGCAGCAATCATAAAGCTCCCATTGTCGAAAGGCACTGGGCAGTAAGTCGTCGCCGCGCAGGACTTCGGTGATGCCCATGGCGTGTTCATCGACCACCACCGCTAATTGATACGAAGGCGTCCCATCGACTTTGGCGACGACGAAATCTCCCAACTCGCGGCCTACATTGCAGTGCTGCTCGCCTGCGATTTGATCAATCAAAGTGCGCTCCGCGTGGCTCGCGCGATATCGCCAACAATAGGGTTGCGTGAGTTGCGCTGCATCGTGCGCGCTGCGCCACGCGCAGGTGCCGGGGTAGATCGGCCCTTCTTGTCCGATATGCGGCGCGCTGGCGGCGGCGGCGACATCCGAACGTGTGCAGGTACAAGGATAGATGCGCTCTTGAGCTTTGAGTTGGGCGAGCACCGCATCATACAACGCCAAGCGCTGCGTCTGCACATAGGGAGCCTGCGGTCCACCGATATCCGGACCTTCATCCCAATCGAGCCCCAACCAACGCAAGTCTTCAATCGCCTGCGCGTCCGCCCCGGTCTTGATCCGGGGCGAATCGATGTCTTCCATCCGCAACACGACTTTGCCTTGTCGCGAGCGAATCGAGAGCCACGCCAGCAAGTACGTGCGGGCGTTGCCAATATGTTGTGCGCCCGTCGGGGAAGGTGCCAGGCGACCAACGAGCGGCGTGGAGTGCTTGTCATGCAAATTCATGGCAGCATCAGCCCATCAATCGTGAACTCTCCGCGCCCATGCGCGTCGAGAAAGTGCAGATTGCTTTCCAGTATTTGTGGCAGTGCGCGAATCTCGTCGAGGGTCAACCAATAGAATGCTTCCACTTCCGCCGGATTGTGCAAGAGTTCGGCCTCTGGCGAAAGTTCCGCCATCCACCACGCTAGATCGACTCCCCACGACGTGACGTAGCGCCACAGCGGACGCACGGCGACGATGGCGGCGTTCAGTTCCTCTTGCATCTCGCGGATCACCGCTTGCTGCTCACCTTCGCCCGGTTCGATCGTGCCGCCGGGAAAGCAGTGCATGCCTGGTGCGCGCACATGTTGCGAGCGGCGAATCACCAACAAGCGATTCTCGCGCGCAATCACCGCCACCACGCCTCGTTTGCGAATTAGTATGGGAGCGCTGTCTGTCAATCATCACCTCGATGGTTTACGTGACGTAGGCAAGCTTTCCGGCCGAATCTTCCGACGACAAGGTAGGATGGATCTCCAGATCCGTCCCTGGAGAATATGTGAATCACTCAACACGTATGGGGTCGGGCAACCTATGATGAAGCGTGGTGCGGCTCGTTCCTCGCCACACCCTACAAAGTGCAGAACCACTCCCGTATAATGCCACACTGCGCTCTACATATATATGCTCCCCAGCCAGGATGGGAAACGGGCCTTTCATCGCATGACGGATTCGCTCTCGGAACTTGAAACGCATTTGGAGCGATTCCACCTTTCGTCGTTCCGGCCCGGGCAGCGCGATGTCATCGAGGCGGTGCTGGCGAGTCAGGATTGCCTCTGCATCATGCCCACCGGTGGCGGCAAAAGTCTCTGCTACCAGTTTCCCTCGGTTGTGCGTCATGGTACGACCCTCGTCATCTCGCCGCTGATCGCCTTGATGAAAGACCAAGTCGATGCTTTGCACGCGCTTGGCCTGCGCGCCACGTACATCAACAGTTCCCTCTCGATGAGCGAACAGTTCGAGCGGATGAATCAAATGGCCAGCGGCGAGTACGATCTGGTCTATGTCGCGCCCGAGCGACTGCGCAACGCTCGCTTCTTGGAAGCTGTGCGGGCGATGAAACTGCAACTCTTAGCGATTGACGAAGCGCACTGCATCAGTGAATGGGGACATGACTTTCGCCCCGACTACGCCCGCCTGGGTCGCTTTCGAGAACGACTTGGCTTTCCACAAACGATCGCCCTCACCGCGACCGCCACGCCAACCGTGCGGCGCGATGTGCTGGAACTGCTACAGCTCAAAGAGCCGAAAACCTTCATCACCGGCTTCGCGCGGCCCAATCTACGCTTTGAGGTCGTGCAAGCCAATGGCGAAGCAGAAAAGGATCAGGTGCTGCTCGATTTTCTCCGTGACAACAGCGGCGCCGGTATCGTCTATGCGGCCACGCGCAAACGCTGCGAGCAAGTCGTCGAGTTGATTTCGACGATGTCGAAGCGTCGCGTGGGACTCTATCACGCCGGTTTACAGCCTGACGATCGTCGCCGCGTGCAGGAAGAGTTCATGTCGGGCAAGCGGGAAATCATCGTCGCCACCAACGCCTTTGGCATGGGGATCGATAAGGCGGCGCTCCGGTTTGTGGTGCATTACAATATGCCGGGAACGCTCGAAGCGTACTATCAAGAGGCAGGCCGTGCCGGTCGCGATGGCTTGCCTTCGCGCTGCCTGTTGCTGTTTAGCTATGGTGATACGAAGATCCAGGAATTCTTCATCGAAAGCCGCTATCCGTCGCGCGATGTCGTGGCGAAGGTGTACGACTATCTGCGCAAGCTCGACGATGATCCGATCGAAATCACGCTGGATGAACTCAAGGAACGACTCGATCTCGATATCACGTCCGAAGGCATCAGCGCCAGCGAACGCTTGCTGGAGAAAGCCGGCGCAATCGAACGCCTCAACTCGCAACAGAACACCGCCGCGGTGAAGATCGATAGCGATTTGCCGACGCTGGTCGACATGTTGCCCCCTGAGTCAAAAATACGTCGCAAGGTACTGCGCGCCGTCGAGCGTTTGATGGGAGAAGCGCGGTATGAGTTCTTTTACTTTCAATTGGCTGCCCTTTGCAAAGCGACGGAACTGGAACGCGAATCGGTCATTCGCGCGCTGCGCGAACTGAGCAAGCTCTCGATGTTCGATTACGTGCCGCCGTTTCGCGGTCGCGCGGTCCATATGCTTAAGCGCGACGTGCCCTTCAACAATCTGGGAATTGATTTCGAGGAACTGGAGAAACGCAAGGCGGCCGAGTATGCCAAGCTCGATTGTGTGACGCGATATGGACGGACGCGCGGTTGTCGACAATTGGAGATCTTGGACTATTTTGGCGATCCCGATCGCAAACGGTGCGGCAATTGCGATAACTGCGGCGGGCCGATCGGTGCGCTGCCTGCGCCGGAGCAAGACCATCATCCGGCGGTCGTGGAAGCCGTGCGCATGGCGCTCAGCGGTGTGGCCAGAACTTATGGTCGCGTCGGCAAGAACATGGTCGCCAAGATGCTGACAGGTTCGCAATCGAAAGATCTCGCCGGCCTGCGACTCGACAAACTCAGCACGTTTGGCCTGATGGATGAATTAAAGCAAACGGAAGCGGTCGCACTGTTGGACACCTTGATCCAAAATGGCCTCATCGAGCAGATCGAGAATCAAAAGTTTCGGCCGGTGGTGCAACTTACGACGCGCGGTACCGATGTCATGCGAGGTGTAGCGACGCTGACGGAATCGCT
>JBGSHH010000362.1:0-6807 GCA_041752355.1 Pirellulaceae bacterium
GGCCCACAGCAGCAGCGCGTCGGTATCGGTCAGCCCGCGCGGCAAGGCTAATTCGGCCAGCGCTTTACGCACCTGCCGGCCGCACAGCGAGAGCTTCTGCACCAGGTTCAGCCAAGATATTGAGGCCGGATCGGACATTCCATCCATGAATTCCAAGCTCCCGCAGGCGATTTTCGCCTAACTTACCACTTTCGCCACGAACCGCTCGCGCAACCGTTCCTGGGTAAATCATTCGGGAATAAACGATTCCGACTTGAACGATTTAAGGGATAGTAGGGGCGCGCGCCGGGCGATTCGCTCGAAACTCAAGCAGGATTTGAACTTACGTCGCGAGCATTCCGATCGCCGCGCTTGACACCCTAAATTGCCCCATTTATCATCGAGAGAGCGATTTCGCATCGCCCTGCCCATTTCTGCGCAGGGGGAGCAGGATCATGTTATTCTCGATATTCCACCGATAGCTCTTCGCGCAAGTCAGGCGACCACACCATGGGCGGTAACAACGCGTTAATCGTGCAGATTTGTTTGGGCCTGCTGGTGATCTTTTTCTTTGTCACCGTGGGCTTCAGCGTGCGCACGTGGCGCTTTGCGCATATCTTCTTCTTGGTGCTGACATTTCTGGGTGCTGGCACGTTCGTCGCCTTTGCGGCCATGACGCTCAAGACGCATGCCGTGTGGAGAACGCAGGTCAACGACCTTAGCAAGCGACTTGAAAAAGAACTGGCCGACAAAGATCAGTACCAATTCGGCGACCTGACCGTCGTACAACAAGAACCGAACTTGCGCAGCGTGAAAGCCGAGACCAGCCGCATTCTGCTCGATCGTGGTCGTGTGTGGCGGGATTGCGTCCCCGGCAACTTCGATGGCACCTCCGTCACGGTGCAAACCATTTCGCCGAACTTGCCCGAAGGCCAGGCGGCCAAGCCGAACAACATCCAACAAAACACGATTTTGTATGTCTTTAAGGAAGTGCTGACCGCCGACAACTTCAAAGTCCCCACGGTGTTTCTCGGCGAGTTCCGCGCTACCGCCGTGACGGAAACCAGCGTCACGCTGACGCCAAACATTCCGCTCGATGCCGATCAACTCGTGGAGATTCGCAACAATGACGCCCCGTCGTGGGTGATGTATGAAATCATGCCGATCGATGGCCACGAGTTCTACGCGGGTCTGACCGAAGAGCAACTGCGGACGTTGATGCCCAATAACGGCAAGATCGCCGACGACGAATACAACGCCATGATTCAAAGCTACGTTCGCACCGGCCAGGCCGCCGACGAAACGAGCGACCCACCGAACACGATTTGGGCGAAGGTGAAGTTCCTGAAAAAGAAGTCGGTGGATGTCGATAACCCCGAGATGATGGCGACAGAGTTGCTGTTCTTCGATCGCGAAGGTCGCACCATCGCGCATCGTTTGCGTCGGGGCGAACCGGTGGAATTCGATATTGGCGATACCGCGCTCGTCGATGTCGCCACGGCCGATGAATGGGTGGCCGCCGGCGATGTCGAGAAGCAAGAACTCGTCTATCAGCGAACCTTGAATGACTACGCGCAGTTCTTCCACTACTACTTCAGCGAAACGACCGAGCTGAAGGAAAAGATCGCCTTGATGACCCGCGACAATGCTTCGATCCTCGATTCGACGATGAAGTGCGAAGCGCAAATCGCCTTGCGGGCGGATGAGCGCATGAAGCTCGACCAAGATTTGGTGAGCTTCAAAGTCGAGCAGGACGAGATCACCAAATACGAAGAAGTTCTCAAGGCCAAGAACGAAGCCCTGCGGCAGAAACTGCGCGAGACCTTTTTGATCAACCAACAACTCGCCGAAGAACTCGCCAGCCTGCAAAAGCAACTCGCCGATCAGATCAACCAAGGCGAAGTCGCCAAGACCGCGTCACGCTGATTCTTGTGACGCGAACCTTGCGTATCGGTCCGGCGAGTCAGACGCTTTCGCTTCGCGCTCGCTCACATAACCTATCTCGCGCCCTGGTCCGACTTTGTTAGGCGCGCCTCACGGCACAACGCCTTTGCCTCGCCGCAAACTCGGTTCTCGACCCAGTAGCCCGCGCAGATCCTGCGCGACAAGGTCGTGGCTCGTGTATTATGCATGTCCTAGTGCTCTCAATCCCCATTGGGCCGCTGTCGTCGTTCGACCAGGCGCCGTGCCGCCAGACAGTTGCGCGCTGCGTCTGGGCACTTCGGGCGATCCAAGCCGTAGAGCTTTTCCACCTGCTCTAATGGTCTCATCGCAACACCTCTTTCACTACGCGTCCATGAACGTTGGTTAGCCGCCGCTGGATGCCATTGTGGTAGAACGTCAGCCGCTCGTGATCGATGCCGAGCAAATGCAGCACGGTGGCGTGGAGGTCGTAGGTGGTCACCGGATTGGTGACCGCCGCGTATCCGATGTCGTCTGTCGCACCATAGGCGTAGCCGGGCTTTAGACCACCGCCGGCCAGCACGTTGGTAAAGCCTTCAGGATGATGATCGCGTCCTTTGCTCAGTTTGCCCTGACTGGCCTGCGCGTAAGGGGTTCGACCAAACTCTGTGGTAATCATAACAATGGTCGAATCGAGCAGACCCCGTTCACGTAAGTCACGGATCAGACCGGCAACCGGTCGGTCGATTCGTAGTGCCTCGCCAGTGTGGCTCTTGTAGCCGCCGCCGGTAATGTCACCATGTGCATCCCACGACACACCATCGCCCGTCCAGAGTTGCACCGTGCGTACGCCCCGTTCGATCAGTCGCCGCGCCGCCAGACAGTTGCGCGCCGTGTATCGGCACTCGGGGCGATCCAAACCGTAGAGTTTTTGAACTTGCTCTGACTCGCTGCGGAAATCCATCGCTTCCGGAATCGCGTCTTGCATCCGCGCCGCTAGTTCATAGCTACGAATTCGCGCCGCCAACGGATCGGTTTGCGACTGACCTTCTAGGTGCAACTTATTGAGTGCGCCGAGCAATTCCAACCGCTCCCGTTGCGCCTCGCTGTCGAGACCACTGGCGGGCTGTAGGTCGAGTATTGGCGGACCGCCTTTGGTGTTGAATGGTACGCCTTGATGTTCGGCGGGTAAAAAGCCACTGGTCCAGTTGAAAGCGCCGCCGGCGGAATTAGGAATACCTCGTGCATCGGGCAGTACGACGAAGCTTGGTAGATTATCGCTCTCGCTCCCCAGGCCATACGAGAGCCAAGCGCCCATAGCGGGAAAACCCATCTGCCGAAAACCCGTATTGGCCTGGAAGATGCCAGGGATATGGTTGGCGGTTTCGGCGACCATCGAGTTAATCAGCGTTAGTTCGTCCGCGACTTCGTTGAGTTGCGGGAACAAGTCCGACATCCACAGTCCGCTGCGGCCGCGCTGCTTGAACGCATAGTGCGAACGATGCAACCGACCGGCTTGACCCATGAATGGATCCGCCTTGCCAAAGGTCACCGGCAATTCTTTATCGTGATATTTCGCCAGTTCCGGCTTATAGTCGAACGAATCGACCTGGCTCAAACCTCCCCCCCCAGGAAGATATGGATTACATGCTTGGCCTGTGCCTGGTGATGCAGGCCTTTGTTTGCTGGTGCCGCCTGCAGTTGCCCCTCGCGTAATAACAATTCAACCGCCGCGATACCGGCGACACCCAAGGCGGCATCGCGCAGGAAATCTCGCCGCGTTACATCTATGTGATTCGCCATCTGGCCATTACTCCACGAACAAAAACTCATTGGTGTTCAGCAAAACGAGACACAGCTGTGCCAGCCCGCGCTTCTGGACGAAGCCACGAGCCAACACCACTTCGCGCGGCTGCGGCGGGCGCGCGAGCGTCAATTGATACAATCGTGCAAGCTGTTGATCGACGTCATCTCCCGCCTCGCGCCGCGTTCGTTCTGCGAGTCGTGCCGCGACCTCTTCGACAAAACGGCTGTTGAGTAGCGCCAGCGATTGTACCGGCGTGATCGTCTGCGACCGACGCGGCAAAGCCACCGCGGGGTCAGGGCAGTCGAGTGATTCCAGCAGCGGATTGTTACCGCTACGCGCCCACAGGCGATAGATTGTCCGCCGGTTGACGTCGGGACCGAATTCACCCGTCGGATTGGTGAATTCATGGTTGGTCTCGAGCTTTACCGTCACGTCGCGATAGCTTGGGCCGCCTAGACTACGGTTGAGCGCGCCACTAACGGCGAGCATCGCATCACGCGTCGCTTCACCTTCGAGCCGCCGCGCATTAGCGCGCCACTGCAACCGATTGTCCGCGTCCATTTCTTGAGCCCGCGCATTACGGACGTTCGACGCCTGGCGATAGGTCGCGGATGTCACGATTCGACGATGCAGATCTTTCATCTTCCAGCCACTGTCGACGAAGTTCGCTGCCAGCCAATCAAGTAGTTCGGGATGACTAGGACGACCTCCGACGAAGCCGAAATCGCTGGGCGTATCGACGAGGCCTTGCCCGAAGTGATAGTGCCACAGCCGATTGACCAGCACGCGTGGCGTGAGCGGATTGCGCGGGTCGGTCACCCAGTGAGCTAGCGCGCTGCGCCGTTGAGCTTCCGGCGCGTCGGCCTGCAAACCAAAATCCGCCGGCAAACCACCGGGCGAAAGCGCGCGTAGTCCGCTGGGTACGACAACATCCAGCGGATTACGATGGTCGCCGCGCGCCAGTACATGATACACCGGCGGCTGCTGCGGAATGATGACGTGCGCCACTCCCTGGAAAGGCTGTGCCGGTTCGCTTTGGTCCAGTGCATGCAGTTCCGTTCGCAACTTTGCATAGCGCCTTTGTTCGTCGTCGTCGGCTTTGGCCAACAACACTTCCAGTGGCTCGCCGGCGCGCACATCGCGCGACTCCGATTCATAGTTGCGCGCGATTTGTGCTGGCGAAAGCGCGTTGGCATAGATCGCCACGAAGTGAAACGTACCTTCCCAGCGGCGTTCGCCAGAGAGCTCGTCACCCAGCGCCAGTCGAAAACCATCATTCCAATTGGAAAGATCGCCACCAACATGACGGCTGGCGACTGGCTTGCCATCCACATAGCAACGCACTTCACCGGCACGATCAAAGGTGCAGACGACGTGCGTCTTGCGCACCGCTACCTGGCCTTCGGGAGTTGCCAGCGACGGCAGGCCGTTTTGATCGGTCTTCGTTGTGCGGAACCGCAGATCGAAGCGGCTGCCATCTTGCCCGAGGGTGAAGTTGCGCTGCGCCGAATCCTGCGACAATGTGATGATCCTGGCCGGGCCCGTTTGCTTGCCCTGAGCGGGGGTCAGCCAAACTTCGATGGTAAACTCGTTGGAAGCCTTGGCAGCGATGATCAGTTTCGTGGCGGGCTGCGACGAAGCGAATCGCGGCTTGTCTCCCGCCTTCAAATCGAGAGGCTTGCCGACCGCGCTTTGATCGGCCAATGACTGACCGTCGCTGTCAGTCGGCAAGTACGACGTTTGCAGACCTTCGATCGGTTTGCCCTCCTTCGGCTGGCGATACTTGTCGCGGAGGGTTAGTTCCATCGCCCCCAATTCCTCGCGCCGCTGCTGACGCGTCGTCGACCACTCGCGATAAGCCTGGTTCGATGGTCGCGAGGAGATTCCTTGTCGCTCCTTTTCCTGCTGTGTGACGCCGCCGAGCAGCGCCGCGAACTGGTAATACTCGCGTTGCGAAATGGGATCGAACTTATGGTCGTGACAGCGCGCACAATTCGTGCTGAGGGCAAGAAACGACTGGCTCGTCACTCCCACCAGATCTTCGAGATCATCCTGTCGGACCGCTTTCCGCATCTCGGCTGATCCTTCATTGTGACCGACTTGGTCCCAAGTGCCGCACACGAGAAAACCTGTCGCCAGGAGCGCTTCTAAGTCATCGGGGTACAGTACATCCCCGGCAAGCTGTTGCCGCACGAATTCGTCGTAGGGCAGATCGCGATTCCACGCTTGGATCACCCAGTCTCGATACCGCCAGGCGTTCTCTCGAATCCGATTGCGCTCGAAACCTTGGCTTTCCCCAAAGCGGATCACATCCAGCCAATGCCGCGCCCAGCGCTCGCCGTAATGCGGTGAAGCGAGCAACTTATCAATGACAGCAGCATAAGCCGATGGATCGGTTGCGAAGGATTGCGGATCCATTTCGATACCCAGCAGTTCTTCGCGCCATTTGCCGTCCTTAACACTCAAGATTGGCGGCAAGCCGATGAGGTCAAAATACAAGCGACGAAGTAGTGTGCGCGGATCGGCGGGTTCGGCGGGGGCCAGACCGACGCTTTCCAATTTTGCGAGCACGAAACGATCGATTTCGTTGCGGGGCCATGCGTCGTTTGTTACGCGCGGAACCGTTGGCCGCGCGACAGGCCGCAATGACCACCAGTCGTAGCCGGCACGAGACGGGGTCGTGAAACGAAACGGATCGATCGGGTCGGTTCCCCACTTTGCGCCGTCAGAGATCCATTGGCGTAGCAAGGCTTTTTCGTCCGCGGACAACGGATGCTTCGGGGGCATTTCATCCGCGGCGATACGTTCCCAGAGCAAACTCTCGTTCAATTTGCCAGGTTGGATTGCAGGTCCACTTTCGCCCCCCGCCAACGCGCTGGCGGCTCGGGATAAGTCAAGCTCGCCCTTTTTGGCCGTGGAGTTATGACAATCCAGACATCGCTGGGCCAATAAAGGGGCGATTTGTTCGTCAAACTCCACTCCGCTGGCATGGCGCGCGGTGCCATGGAACAAGACGGCCGTTGCGATCACGAGGTGAACGACCACGTTGCCGTGCAACGTTGCTGCAGACAACACGGGGCTTCGAAAGACGTTCATACGCGGGTTTCTCAATCGCACTT
>JBGSHH010000363.1:0-3746 GCA_041752355.1 Pirellulaceae bacterium
GGAAGATGATCAAAAAGCAGTAACCGAATTCAACAAGTTGCGGCAGTATGTCTTGCAAGTTTATGGCGTCGTGAGCATGAACGATGCGCCCATCAAACCGCCTTATGCCGTCTTCAAAGTGGCGACGGGTAGTGATCCCAAGAAAGTGTTCGCCTACTTGAGTACCGACGACTACGAAGGGAAAGTCGATGAGCAAGAGTTCAATTCAACAGCTTTGATCAAAGACAACATGCTGGTGATTGGCTCGGAGTCGACGATCGCGCGCTTACGCAACTTGACCCCGTCACCGCTTCCCAATCTGGAGCAAGCTTTCACCGCGGCGGGTAATTCTCCGGCACAAGTCGTGTATTGTCCGAGCGAATCAGCGAAAGTCTCGCTCGGTCGCCTGGTGGGCGATTTGCCGCCAGAGATGAAAATCGATGGTCCCACGCTGATTAACAACATCCGCTATGGTATCGTCGCCGTCGACTTGCCGCCGAGCTTGCAAATGCGGCTCGATATTCAAAGCGTCGACGCCAGCACGGCACAAAGCCTACATCAAATGTTGACGCAAGCGGCCGAAGGCTTGCGTCGCAATCCGTTCTTGCCGCCACAGTTCGCCGACATCGCGGGCACCCTGATTCCGCAACTAAGTAACGACAAACTCTCGTTGTCGCTTAAACAGGAAGATGGCTCGATCGATCGTATCCTCAGTCCAGCGCTGCCGGCAGTAGCACAAGCGCGTCGCGTCGCGCGCGATATGCAGAATTCCAACAACCTCAAACAAATCGCCTTGGCGATGCACAACTTCAATGATGCGACGGGCAAGTTTCCCGCCGCCAAGGCGCTCAAGAATGGCTATCCGACGCTGTCGTGGCGCGTGCATCTGCTCCCCTACTTGGGAGAACAGGCGTTATATCAGCAGTTCAAATTGGATGAGCCGTGGGATAGCCCCAACAACAAGCCGCTTGTCGACAAGATGCCCACGCTTTATCGCAATCTTTCGTCCAAGGCCGCTCCTGGTATGACGACGTATGTTGTGCCGGTGGGACCGTCGACCGCCTTCCCTGGCGAAACGGCCGTGGGAATCGCGGAAATCACGGATGGCACCTCCAACACCGTGATGCTTATGGAGGTCACCTCCGAGCGCGCTGTGATTTGGAGCAAACCGGACGATTGGGAAATGAATCCCAACGATGTCTTTCAAGGCTTGCCGTCGACTTTCATGGTCGCGCTCTGCGATGGCAGCGTTCGCAAGCTGCGCGTCGGAGATTCGCAGCAATTCAAGTTCCTGCTGGAACGCAGCGACGGACAGGTTGTGAATTTGACGTCGCTCTTGGCGGATGCCAATGGTGCCGGCAGCGGCATCAATCCGCAGTTCGATCCCAGTCGACTTCCAGGCAATCCGCAATTCGATCCTGGTCGCAATCCCGGCGTCGGTCCACCGATGGTGGATCAATTTGGACGCCCGATCATCCCTGGCGATCCGAATCAACCGAGCATCCCCGGTCAACCCAATATCCCTGGGCAACCCGGCGTACCTGGCGAATCGCCTTACATTACGCAAGCTAAAAAAGCCTTTAGTGAAGGACGGCAGACGGACGCATTCAATTACCTCTATGCCGAAGCATTGGCTGGCGAGGACAAGAACAATTTCCGCGGTAGTTTGAAGTGGGTCGATGGCGTGAAGCGCCCCGTGCTGGGAGTGCGTTGGGGGATCGGCATTCAATACGTCGCTCC
Source organism: Pirellulaceae bacterium (assembly GCA_041752355.1). Lineage (GTDB taxonomy): Bacteria > Planctomycetota > Planctomycetia > Pirellulales > Pirellulaceae > JAEZGD01. The sequence goes on from JBGSHH010000363.1 coordinate 1,720, forward strand.
ACGCACGTACTCGGGCGGACCTTCGCCTGTGGGTCGTTTAATTACGAATCCTGCTGGCTCGCAACCTGGCGGCAATCAACAAGGGGGCGATCCCAGCGCGCCTCAGCCTGGTTCACCACCGCAAACGGTGATGGACTATTACACTTCCGAACTGGGCACGAAGTTGGTCGATGGTTTGAAGACGCGAATCGAATTAGGTCAGTTCGGCGAAGTGCTGCAACTGATTAGCAATACGCCGGAAGCCAACTACAACGGTGGTGGTGGCGCGTTCAATCCGGGGCAACAATTTAACGGGCGTCCCCAAGCTCGCCCCGTCGTACCCAAGACGCAGCCCATGATGCCTGGCGTTTCCTTCTTGGGCATGGGCAAAGAGAAGGAACTGCTCGCCATCGCTAAGGAAGAAGCCCTCGACGTTTTGATTCTGTACGAGATCAAAGTCGACCCAACGCGCACGGTGGTGATCAATAACACCAAGATCGCCGTGTACGATGTCGCCAAGGGAGCGGAGGTCGTCGGCTCGAAACTGATCAAGTCCAATGTGGTCGATGTGGCCCGCAAGGAAAACAAAGGCGTCGATCCGGTCGATGACATGTTCGAGAAATTCTTCGCCGCGCTCGACACCAGCTATCAGATGGCCGACCTGCCCGAAAACATCAAGCCGATGCATATTGCGGCGCGGGTCGCCAAGTTGGCGGAATCGGCACCGGAGAATCCTTTGCCGGTGCTGTTGGAAATTTCCTTCTACGAGAAGCAAGGGCTGCTGACCGCCGATGAAATGACCGCCGCCTATGTCAAACTGCTCGGCGAAGAAGCTGGTAAGCAACTGGCTGGCACGCCTGCGGAACGTCAAAAGGCGATCGCAGCGCTGTTACCCCAAGAGGCTGGCCCCGACGCGCCGTTGGGGGGCGGAAAGAAACTGGGACTGTAACTGTCCGGCAGTAACTTATTTCTATTAAACGAGTTACTGCTTTGTGTCCCCAAAGCCAGGGCTGGCGACAATAACTAGCATGGACGCTAAAGCACTCTTCGAAATATTGATGCGCGAGCAGACCGACATGCTGCTCGTGTATTTGCGGAGCGTGGTGCGCGATCCAGCGGCGGTGGACGACCTCTACCAGGAAACCATGCTCGTCGCCTGGCGCAATCTCGATCGATTCGATCGGTCGCGCCCGTTCGGGCCTTGGCTCCGCGGCATCGCTGGCAAGCTCATTTTGGCCTATCGCCGCCGTTCGTCCTCAACGATGTTCGTCTGCGATCAAGCGGTGCTGGATGTCATCGAAGCGAAGCTATCCGCCCTCGCCGCGCAATCAGGCGATACGCTCGACGACAAATTGGAACTGTTGCGCGACTGCGTCGCTTCGCTGCCGGAACATTATCGCAGCGTCATTCACGAACGCTATCAACGAGACGAAGCGCTCGCTACCCAAACGCTCGCCGAGAAACTCTCGCTCACTCTCGAAACATTCAAGAAGCGCCTGCAACGAGGCAGGGCGATGCTGTTGGAATGCATGGAAGGCAAACTTGCCGCGGCGGAAGGGAGCTAGGGTTCAATCATGTCCGACCACGATCATCGCGAACCGGCCGAGTTGCCGACGAGCCCCTGGCTCGATGAGCCGGCTGCCCCGCTCCCCCAGGATGCACCCCAGCGGATCGGTCGTTGGCAATTGTTGCACGCGCTCCTCTCGTTCGCACTGCGTCCCACGCCGGAGGATCACGAAGCGCGCATTCACTCAGTACTGGAGGCGATCAACGACCAACGACCGTCCCCCATCGCCACTCGGCGAGGCATCGGTCGCCGGAGCCTGACTTCGCTCATCACTACCGCCGCCTTGCTGCTGATTGTAGCTGGCTGGTGGCTTACTTATGGCTCGACACCGACTGCTTATGCTGTCGTGCGTAGCGCGCGCGAACAGGCGGCGGTCGCCATCGATCGTGTCTATCGCGTCACGCTGCACCCGCGAGTGTCGTCGCGGCCCTTGCGCGAGGGAACGCTGTACGTCCGCGGCGGTGAAAAACTAGCCTACGAA
>JBGSHH010000364.1:0-4372 GCA_041752355.1 Pirellulaceae bacterium
GTCGGTGGATCGGTGTCGTGCGACAGTGCGGCCATACCGGTTGCGTCGCCGATGGGCCAAGGATGTTCGTGCGTCAGCATTTGATACGCCGTCACGCCGAAAGAGAAAATATCCAGTCGCTGATCGGTCGCGCGGCGACGAACCACTTCCGGTGCCATATACAGCGGCGTACCCGTTCGATTGCCAGGCTGCATGAAGTCAGGCGTCGCCGGCAACGTCAGACCAAAGTCGATCAATTTCAGACTATTCGCATCGGGCGCGACGATGAAGTTGCGCGGGCAGATATCGCGATGGATATAGCCTCTCTTGTGAACTACATCGATCGATTCACCCATCATCCGAATGAGTGCCAGACGCTTGCCATTGAGCAAGGGGTCTTTCATATACAGCATCTGGCTCAGACCGGTCCCCTCGACATACTCCATCAAGATGTACTGTTCGCCTTTGGTCGTTTGACCGTATTCATAGGTCTCCACGATCCGCGGGTGCTTCATCGACATCGCCACTTTGCCTTCAGGCGGCTTCTTCAAGCCTTTGAAGCGGGCCTCGAATTGAGCGGTCTTTTCCGGGTCGAGCAGTTTGAGTCCGAAGAGCTTGCCGGTCTGGCGTTCGCGCGCGACATAGAAGGCCGACATCGTGCCGGTGATCGCTTCGCGCAAGGTCTCAAAGCGCGCGCTCACATCCAGCTTATTGTCGGCAAACAGCTTCTTGAAATTGTCGAACAGAGCCATGGGATTGTCGGGGCGGCGCTTAGGTCCACAGCCACTCTAGCGCCGATATAGAAGCCTCGGTGTTTCTCGTTCCTGAACTGGTGGGGTAGGCAATCTTGCCTGCCTATTTGTCTGCAATGATGGCAGACAGGAATGTCTGCCCCACCAAGAACCAACACCACCAAACTCTTGTCCTACCATCCACAATAGTCGATCGTGCGGGCGATTTCACTCTTTAGTTTCGAGCGTGGCACAATTCGATCGATAAAGCCCCGATCCAGCAAAAACTCGCTCGTTTGAAACCATTTGGGAAGCTCGATGCGAATGGTCGCCTTGATGGTTCGCGGTCCGGCGAAGCCAATCAGTGCTTTGGGCTCGGCAAAAACGACATCCCCCAGCGAGGCAAAGCTAGCCGCCACACCTCCCATCGTGGGATTCGTCAAAATCGACATAAACAGACCACCAGCCTGATCGTATCGCGCCAGTGCCGCCGAGACCTTCGCCATTTGCATGAGCGACAGGATCCCTTCGTGCATCCGAGCGCCACCGCCGGAACCACTGACGATGATCAGCGGCAACTTTTCCGCGGTGGCTCGTTCGACCAAGCGCGTCAAGCGCTCGCCCACCACCGAGCCCATGCTGCCCATGATGAACGCCGAATCGGTCACACCCACCGCCACGCGGCGGGCGCGAATCATGCCTGTGCCCGTGATCGCGGCGTCGGAAAGGCCCGTCCGCTTGCGCTCGGCGACGAGTCGATCCGCGTACGACTTTTGATCCCTAAAGCCCAGCGGATCGGTCGAGCGGAGGTTGGCGTCCCATTCTTCAAACGTGCCTTCGTCCAGCAAATGCTCGATCCGCTCCGGCGCCGTGACCGAGAAATGATGATCGCACTCCGGACAACAGTTCAGGCGCTTCTTCGCTTCGCTACGAAAGATCACTTCCCCACAATCGGGACAGCGCTCCCACATCCCTTCCGGCACGCCACGTTTGGCGCGACGCTTCGTTCCCCCTTCGGAACCGACGTTCTCAGGCGTGGTTTCGAGCAGGGGCGCGTCGGTCACGACCGGCACGGTCTGCGATTCATTCGTGATTTGCTCAGAAGCCATGATTCGTCATATCTGTTAGCGAAGAAAGCTTGCCTTAAGGGGTGCCGACTTTCTCCGGTTCCACTTCGATCAATTGCCAGCCGCCGTGGTCGCACTCGGCCTTCCATAAATTACCAAGTTCCGTCTCATCCAACAAACTGCGGACCAGGCTGGCGGCTGGTTCCGGCACCACCACCGCAATCACGCCGGTGCGATGCTTCTTCAAGATGCGAGTCAGGCCGATCATCAGCCGTTCTTGCGCCTCGCCGAGCGTCTCGCCCCCAGGCGGGCAAACCGTTTCCGGATGCTCCAGCCATTGGCGATACACTTTGGGTTGGCACTGGCGGACCTCTTCGATCAGCTTGCCGTGCCATAACCCGTGGTCGAGGTTCTGTAATTCGTCGATTGTTTTCACCTTGGCTTTATGGGCCGAGGCGAGCGCTTGGGCGGTTTGATCCGCCGCCTGGCAAGGAGCCGAATAGACGATCTCCAGCGGCACGTCAGCCAATTCGCTGACCGTCTGTGCCACTTCGGAATTGCCTTGGGCGCTCAACGGAATGTCGAGGGTGCCCTTGATTCGGCCTTGCTCATCGAAATCCGTCGCACCAGGACGGACGAGGACCATGCGTAACATGGTAGTTTGTATTGCTCCTAACCTGTCCTAGCCAGTTGGCCCAGTTTCGCCACCACATCGCCATAAGGCGGGTGGCCGAAGATGGCCGAACCGACCACAAACAATTGAGCGCCAGCACTAGCGCACTCACCAATTGTCTGTTCATTGACACCGCCATCCACCTCTAAAACTACGTCCGGCCCCGCCATTTCACGGACCTTTCGCAGCTTCTCCAAGGCGACGCGATCGAACTTCTGTCCTCCAAATCCTGCCTTCACACTCATCACCAGCACCAAATCGCACAGGTCCAAACAACCCGCGATCCTCGCCAGCGATGTAGCAGGGTTGAGCGCCAGCCCAGCGGCGGCGCCCGTTTCCTTGATTTGCTTCAGCACGGGGCGTGGATCGACCACCGCTTCCGCGTGGATCGTCAACACATCGGCGCCCGCTGCCCGAAACTGCTCCACATAGGCACCCGGATTGTTCATCATCAGGTGGCAATCCAGCGGTAGGTCGGTCAATCGTCGCACCGCCTCCACGATGGGCAGGCCATAGGAGAAGTTAGGCACGAAGCTGCCGTCCATAACATCCAAGTGGAAGCCAGGGACTTCTGTATCCAAGAGTTTCCCGATTTCCCGCTCGAGGTTGCCGAAATCGCACTGCAATAACGATGGCAACACCGCCGGCGCGGCTGCACGCAGTTTGGCCAAAGCATGATGGGACATAGCTGCCGGATCGACACACCTGCCGATCACCCACGCGCGGTTTCATTAAGGCGGGAATTGGATAAGCTCTCAAGCGTGACCTCACGCTCGCACTCCCGCCGCCGATCCCGGACCGTTGCCTCTGATGGCGAACTGGCCCTGTCGGCGTTCCCTCACAAGGTCTTCATTCTAGCAGTCGCACCCACCCTCGTCAGCGCGGGAAACTCGCGGTCAACCGCATCAGCCGCGTTTTCCCCAGCAGAGATACCGCCGGTACCGTTCATTTTACTAGATCCCGGCCGCTGTGGAAAAAATGGTCCACATTTCTCTAAGTAGATAGCCATCAACGACTTAGAGAACACAAGCAGCGGCGCACTAGCCCCGGCGCCCTCTTGTAAAATCGCCATTTTTTCACATTCACCGGCGCCATCACTCCCCCGTTCGGAGAAGTCGCTGCCCCGATCTGGAATGCTAAGTGTCCAGCGGTTCGAAGGCAAACCGGCGCACCAACATTTTTGGCGGCACGCCGAACCCCCATTACAGAGGATCACAAAGATTGTGACCCCCCGACGGATCGCCACGTCACTCGATGAACCGCCGCAGCAAAATGGCCCGATCAACGTTGTGATTCTCGCCTGGCTCGAAGCCGACGGGGATCGAGCGATCGATCATATAGAACGACCGATTCCGCTTGATCTGCCCATTGTCCGCCCCCACTTCCTGTCCCAGGCGGTAACCGTCCGGATGGTTGGCGTCAACCGTCGGCGGTCCACCGACGACGTTGGTGTTGGGTTCCACCTCGAAGTAACCGATCGTGATCCACATCGCGAACGTATTCGACTGCGTCCCCACAATGTTGCCAATCTTTTGCAATCCTTGATAGCGGAAGTAAGGATTGCGGAGATGGTTGCGATACGCCTCTGGCGCCTCGGAAGCAGCGAGCGAAAACAGCGGGCGATTCACATCGGTCGCGTCGGCACGCAAGAGCGACGCTTCAACACCATTGACACGCATATCGGGGTCGCCGTTCTGACCCGTCAGTGGCACCAACTCGCCAGCGCTCGCGCTACGATACGGATTGGGGAACTCCGAGGGCCAAACAACTCCTGCCGCGGTCCCCGGCACATTCTTGCGGCTCTGATCGATCTTGGCGTATAGATCCCAATAGGCTGTGGTCGCCTGGTCGGGATAGCCATACGCAATCGCTTGCCAGACGCGCGGATCGGTCATGGTGTTGAGGTTGATCTTGCCAGGATC